>NZ_CP104900.1:4500000-4751888 GCF_025449215.1 Shewanella seohaensis | reverse complement strand
TCGTGACTGTAATTTGTCCCGATTTTGTCGTATCACAAATTCATAAGCGTGCCCCTCGATGGCGAAAGTGGCAACAGGAAATCCCCAATGCAAGAAGCCAGTATCACCGCCGAGCAATGTGCGAACGCGGTGCACTCCCTGTGATAGCGACCCGAGGTCGGCAACATTACCGTCGCTACGTGGCCGACTCCGGGCGCTGGCTAAAGCTGATTGCACCTGGATTAATCGATAAAATTACCCGCAAGGCGATTGCGTCGGGCCATTGATGCTTATTTGCCGCGATTAAGGTGTTTCACAATAGCTTGCTCTGCCTCACTTTGGGTCGCCTTATCGCCATCGGCCTGAATATGGGCGGTGGCCTTGTGGCCGGTGAGATCCTCTGCGATATGTAACCAGTCTGGATGCCAGTAAAATTCCTGTCCCATTAGCGTCTTGCCAATTGTGCACGCCAGGCGCCTTCCCTTAATCAATAATATCTTTGATTGAATATCCCATAAATAAGCCCTGATATTTTTGTTGGGTCTAGATAGTGCGCCTGCCAAACGGGGACTTGTATGCGTTAGCTCACGCTGTGGCAAAAATAAACCCGCATAAGCGAGGTTTATTGAAGTGGGATTGAGCTATCGACATCTATGACTTCCATGAGTTTAAAGCGCATTGGCTAGGTGAGCCTGTGCCTTTCCACAGAGTGCTGCCATCGCTAACTGACAGAGGGATAAAGGTTAAGCGCTTGGCTCATATTTGCTGGTATTAAATGGTTTCAGCTCACCATACCCGCTGGGACCACCCTTAGCTGGCGTTTACCGTCACCTGCGCCGCGGCGGGTTTGAGTAACGCAGGCCCAACATATCAAAATGGCTGCGCCAATCTTTTCCTGTGAGCTTACTCAGGGACACAAGCATAAAGTCATTGCCGGAATGTCCCTCCGTTTTGCCGCCGTAAACGCTATGGCCCTCGTATGGGAAGAGTTCAAAGCCGAGTTTGCTGCGGATTTAGCCTCCCCAGTCGCTGGCATTATTTGCATATTTACCAAAGATGCGGCTGTGTTGGTACAACCAGGTGAAGATATTGAAGCCATTGCTTGAAGCTGTTCTGCCGTCGTTAATACATCGTGCTGCAGGCTTTAGCGCCATTTGGATGTAAGGCCATGCGATAGCCGTTATGTATCGCATAGGCATTGCTGGCCCAAGGGGCTGTGTATCTGTCTTCGCCCACATCGAGCACTTTGCAGATTGGCACCAAAAGACCACGCGTTTGCCACTGGTATCCGTGGTGCCTGCTGCATCGGACATAAACACATGAAGAGATCTTTGTGATTCATATGACCATCGGTGATGCTGCTCGTGTTGCCGTCACACAGATAATCGGGTCTTCCACAGCACCACATAGGGGAAAATATTGTTGGAGTTTTCCCCCGCGCGGCTGCACCATAGCCAGCCCAATTATCACCCGATTGGCAGCAGTAGCGTATTGCACGTTCAGGCGGTTGGTTTGCAGATTGTGGCCGAGTTCGTGGTTATCTCCCCAACCCGTTGGCGAAATATTCCAAGCCGCATCCCATGGATTACCGCTACAACCCGAGCCGCAGTGGGCGTTTTGGTCATAGTTAGCGTGTTGGATGATGCTGCGGGTATGCAAACTGGCATCGGTACAGTCTGCGCCAAAGAGTGCCTGACAGCTTGAAAGCACATCCGAGGGAGAGATTCATAAGCTCTTCCCTGGATTTTCAGCCCTGCAAGGGTATACACGCTGTTGATATGATCCTCGACAATGCTCTTGAGCAACGCATTGACATCCGGGATCTTACCGCCAATTGCATTCATAAAACGGTCACGGCGCAAATGCTGCTCGGCGCCATCGGTGCGAAGATCAACATGGGTAGCTCAGTATTTTGGATCTTATCGTTAAAGGCCGTGATTTCAGCAGGATTGGAAAAATCCATAATGCTGGGGTGCTTTGCCACATTCTTGGCTTGCACATCAACACTGAGCGCACCTTCGCCACCGCTGATATAGAGATAAATAGGGCCGCCATAGGGGTTGAGAATTCAAGACTTTGCCCTTTAGCGAGCTTGAGGCGTTGCTGGGCAAGTTCCAGTGGCGCGCGGTAAACCTTTTGCTCATAGGCGCGGTTAGTATTACGTCTATGATAATTCAGCTTAATTTCAACATTAGTATCAGTATTATCTAAGCGGGTGAGGGTGATGCTCTGCCCAGGTAGGGCGTACCAGCCCGTAGTTGTCCACTGGCCAGAGTAAGGCACTGTGATGCTTTTACGTTCCGTCACTGTGGCAGGGTAGGCGTAATGGGCATTGCTGCCCTTGCTCAGATTGGTCCTGTCGGTGACATACTCACCTAAGTCAGCTTGGGCGAGGTTGTGGGCGCGGGCGTAGCTGACAGTCCAATCGGCAAACAGGGCTTGCTGCCACTGGGCGGATTCGCTGTAGGCGATGGGATAATCGATTTCACTGCGATACTTGTCGGCGAGGAGTAATCCCGCTTTCATCAAGCTAAAATTAGGGCTGTTAAAAGCATCGATATCATTGTTATCTAAGGTTTCTGCATTGCTGCGATACCAATCCGCGCCCGCCTTGAAGGTCTCGACAAAGGCGCTGCTGTTACAGCTTAAATAGTTGCCGCCGCAGTCATTGAGCACTTGCGTATCGAAGCGTTGTTCACGCAAATTTGCCAGCAGGGTGTCGACATCTGCGAGCGTCTTATCTTGGGCTAGGATAGTGTCGATACTCAGGTTATTGGCATTGAGTTTTGACCAATAGTTTCCTGCAGTAGAGAGCCCCATCTCAAGGTAGAGCGGTGAGAGCATAGCGCTTTGTTCGCGTCGATAATTCGACAGCAGCAGCGGGATCCCTGCCGCCTTAGCTTTAGTGATGGCCGCTTGAATGCCCGCGTAACCTAGGTTATCGCGGTCAATATCGCTGATAACGATTAAATCGGGTTTTAAGGTATCGATACAGCTGGCAAGGGCGGTGTAATCACAGCTATTGGCGTCGTTGATGCTGTGGGCATCGGGGTAGTACTTGCTTAGCCAAGTGCGGATCCCTTCGTTATGGGGGAAATACCAACTGTCGGCGCGACTTGGCATCTGTGCCGTGACTATGCTCAAGCCATTCTGCTGATCGCCGCCTTTGGTTAGCCATCCAATAAGGTTTTTCAGCAGCTTATCACTCTGATCCGAATTATTAACCGCAAACAGGTTGCCACCCATGGCGGCATAACGCTGGCCTTGTTGTTCGCCCGCCATCACTAAGCCGCGTACGGCGCTGGCGCCGCTGCCATCAACATTGGATGGCAGTAAGGTAAAAAGTATTTTCCGGCATAAAGCTCGAAAAGGTGATGGAATCGTGGGTCGGATGCCAACTGATGCTGTTACCGACACCTTGATAGAGTTCGGTGATTTTCGCTTTGCGGGCAGCGTCCACTTTGGCAAGTTCCGCAGTGCTGAAATCAATCAGTTCGTTAGCGCTGGCAAGGGTATGGTCTTGATGGCGAATGGCATTTTCAGCATTGCTGATAAAGCTTGGGGTGATAGTGCAATCGGCACTTATCGCCGCTGTGGTGTAGGTCAGTTCGGTCAGCGCGCCGCCACAGCCACTAATACTATCCAGCACGAAACCGTTGTCGGCTTGAATGCTAAAGCTGGCACTTTTACCCGCATCTACCTTCTGGCTGCTAGGGATGAGCTTGCCACCCAAGACTGAACTAGTACTCGCCGTATATTGAGTCACCGCAGGAGGTTGGACTGGCGGCTCCGGCGGAGGGGTTGTGCTACCCGAGTCCTCTGAGCCTCCGCCACAACCCGCGAGTATCAAGGCGATGGCGGCAGAAATGAGTCTAATCTCCATGGAGAGTCCTTAGCATTTGTAGGTAGTTAACATTTGCGTAGCATTGTATAGGAATAATGCGGGTGAAAGTAGGTTTTGATTGCTTAAAATTGATATAAATCATTAACTTAAAATTGACGTTCGTCAAATTTAAGTCATAAAAAAACCGGCGCATAGCCGGTTTTTTTTAATGAATTAAAGCTTAGCCCTGTTGTTCGCGGGCAATGGCGCGATAGCCGATATCGGTGCGGAAATACACGTCATCCCAGTGGATTTCATCAACCAGCAGATAAGCAGCTTTTTGTGCTTCGGTCACTGTGTGTCCTAGGGCTGTAGCGCATAGTACGCGGCCACCGTTAGTAACTACATGGCCGTCTTTCATCTCAGTGCCTGCGTGGAAGACTTTGGCATCGTGATTACCTAGGCTTAAACCTTGGATCACATCGCCCTTGCGGTAGTCGTCTGGGTAACCGCCTGCGGCTAATACAACACCGACTGCGGCGCGTGAATCGTACTCGGCGGTAACTTTATCCAGCTCGCCACGGGTCGCGGCTAAACACAGCTCAACCAGATCTGACTTGAGGCGCATCATAATAGGTTGGGTTTCTGGGTCGCCAAAGCGGCAGTTGTATTCCAGTACTTTGGCGCTGCCGTCTGGTGCGATCATCAGGCCCGCATACAGGAAGCCAGTGTAAACATTGCCTTCAGCCGCCATGCCATCAACCGTTGGGCGGATAACGTTAGCGATTGTCCAATCGTGCACGCTTTGGGTAACGACAGGTGCAGGGGAGTAAGCGCCCATGCCGCCAGTGTTTGGACCGTGATCGGCATTATCACGGGCTTTATGGTCTTGGCTGGTTGCCATGGCGAGGATATTTTTACCATCGACCATCACGATAAAGCTGGCTTCTTCGCCTTTTAAGAATTCTTCGATAACCACGCGAGAACCGGCATCGCCAAACTTGTTGCCCGCGAGCATATCTTCGATGGCGGCATCGGCTTCGGCTTGATCTTGGGCGATGATCACGCCTTTACCTGCGGCTAAACCGTCGGCCTTGATTACGACTGGGTAACCTGTCTTGCCCGTCAGTTCACGCACGAAGGCTTTAGCGTCTTGGATTTCGGTACAGTTTTTATAACCCGCCGTTGGGATATTGTGGCGTGCTAAGAAGTCCTTAGTGAACGCCTTAGAGCCTTCTAACTGTGCTGCCGCTTTGGTTGGGCCGAAAATGGGTAGACCCGCAGCGTTAAAGGCATCGACCAGGCCTAATACCAGCGGCGCTTCTGGGCCAACGATGGTGAGTTCGATCTGATTGGTTTGAGCAAAATCGAGCAGGGCAGGAATGTCCGTCGCGCTGATGTTGAGGTTTTCTAACTTCGGCTCGAGGGCTGTGCCCGCGTTACCCGGTGCAACATAAACCAGCTCTACCTGTGGGGATTGTGCCGCTTTCCAAGCTAGGGCATGTTCGCGGCCGCCGCCACCAATAACTAATACTTTCATGTTAAGTCATCCCTTTGAGTTTTAAATTCTTGTGGTTAGATTTTTAGCGCTACAGAGTGCGATAAACGAAACAGCCAGCACATGGCGTGCTGGCTGTAGGTGGCATTAGTGACGGAAGTGGCGCATGCCCGTCATTACCATGGCCATGCCGTGCTCGTCGGCAGCGGCGATGATTTCAGCATCGCGCATTGAGCCACCTGGCTGGATGATGCAGCTGATGCCCGCCGCCGCTGCGGCATCGATACCGTCGCGGAATGGGAAGAAGGCATCGGACGCCATCACAGAGTTAACCACTTCTAAGCCTTCATCGGCCGCCTTGATACCGGCAATCTTGGCGCTGTAGACGCGGCTCATTTGGCCGGCGCCGACACCGATGGTCATGCCGTCTTTAGCATAAACAATGGCGTTAGATTTAACGAACTTGGCCACTTTCCAGCAGAACATTAAGTCCTTCAGCTCGCTCTCGGTCGGTTGACGCTTAGTCACGACTTTAATGTCATCTAAGCCAACCATGCCTTGGTCGCGGTCTTGCACCAGCAGACCACCGTTCACGCGCTTGTAGTCTAAGGTTTTGGTCTTAGTATCCCATTGACCGCACTCTAACAGACGCACGTTGGTTTTCTTGGCCACTACATCGCGGGCAGCTTGGCTCACGACTGGCGCAATAATCACTTCAACGAATTGACGCTCAACGATAGCGCTAGCGGTTGCTGCATCTAACTCGCCGTTGAAGGCGATAATGCCGCCAAAGGCTGACGTTGGGTCAGTTTGATAGGCGCGGTTATAGGCATCGAGCAGATCTTTACCCAGTGCAACACCACATGGGTTAGCGTGTTTAACGATAACGCAAGCCGGTTCGCTGAACTCTTTTACGCACTCAAGGGCGGCATCGGTATCGGCGATGTTGTTGTAAGACAGTGCTTTACCTTGCAGTTGAACTGCCGTTGCGACTGAGGCTTCATCGATCTTAGTGTCAACGTAGAAGGCTGCAGTTTGGTGGCTGTTTTCACCGTAACGCAGATCTTGCTTCTTCACTAATTGAGTGTTGAAGGTGCGTGGGAACTTAGAGTCTTCGAAGCACTCATCAGTGCTATGCGCAGGAACCATAGTGCCGAAGTAATTGGCGATCATGCCATCGTAACCGGCAGTGTGTTCGAAGGCGGCAATCGCTAAATCGAAACGGGTCGCGTGAGTCGTGCTGCCATTGTTGGCGGCCATTTCGGCTAATACGCGGTTATAGTC
This sequence comes from Shewanella seohaensis, assembly GCF_025449215.1. NCBI lineage: Bacteria > Pseudomonadati > Pseudomonadota > Gammaproteobacteria > Alteromonadales > Shewanellaceae > Shewanella > Shewanella seohaensis. The sequence goes on along the minus strand of NZ_CP104900.1, from coordinate 4,745,304 downwards.
GGCCGCATTTACCACGATAGTCACGTCTTTATGGTTTTCGCCGCAGCGCGCACCATAGTCGGGCCACCGATGTCGATGTTTTCAATCGCATCTTCTAAGGTGCAACCGGCTTTAGCAACGGTATCGGCAAAAGGGTAGAGGTTAACCGCAACCAGATCGATTGCATTGATGTTGTTGGCAGCCATGACATTTTCATCAAGACCGCGACGCGCCAAAATGCCGCCATGCACTTTAGGGTGCAGGGTTTTAACGCGACCATCCATGATCTCAGGGTGTCCTGTATAGTCAGATACTTCGATAACAGGCACGCCGTTATCCGCTAACAAGCGAGCGGTGCCGCCCGTTGACAGCAGTTCAACGCCTTGGGCGTGTAATGCTTTGGCGAATTCGAGAATTCCGGTTTTATCTGAAACGCTTAACAGCGCGCGACGAATGGGTCTGGCATTATTTGCAACAGTCATTTGGGTACAGGGTCCAGTTATTTTAGTTTCAAGGATCTTTCGGAAAACAGAACAACTTCTATCGGATTCTGCTTTCCAAAAGCCCCTTGGTCCTACTTATATTTTTTGTCCCAGCGTCAGGCGCGCGTATTCTACCGTAAAACTGGATTTACGGGTGTTTTTTCTGCGCGATTTCACAATATTGATATCAGAACAAAGTGCCGTGGTTTTTGACTGAAGGATAAATTTAAAAATAGCCCTTGACCTTGGAGTAGGCTCTAAGGTTTATACTCGCCCTATGATGTTGATTGTCAGCGAAGGTTGGCATGAGGCAAGCTAAGCTGCAAAGGATAGAACTATGTACCGCATTGGTGAGTTAGCCGATTTATGCGAAGTGAAAGCCGATACCCTTAGATTTTATGAGAAACACGGCCTGCTTTCGCCTTCGAGCCGCACCGACTCTGGCTATCGGGTCTATACCGATGCCGATGCCGCACGGCTGCGTTTTATTCTACGGGCGAAGGCGGTAGGTTTTAGCTTGAGTGAAATTAGCGAGCTGCTTTCTATCGAGTTGGATAAATCCAATTGGGCTTGTGCCGATGTGAAGGGCATGGTCGACGTTAAGTTGGCTCAGGTGCAGACTAAGATTGCCGAGTTGCTGCATTTTCAAACCAGTTTGCAAAAACTGTCGGATGCCTGCTGCGGCGGGCCGCGTAGCGCCGAACATTGCTCGATTTTAGAAGCGCTGGAGTCGAGCACAGAGCGAGTGCGTGTGGAGCACGACCATGGCCAAACTCCAGATGCGACAACCCTAGATAAGTCAGGGAATTAACTATGTTATTGAAGAATTTTATCGATCTGTTTTTAGATTCCGCCCCTTGGCTGTTGCTCGGCTTGATTCTGGCGGGCCTACTCAAAGTGTTTGTGCCCATGGCTTGGATGCAAAAGCAGCTCGGCGGGCATGGCTTTAAAACCGTGGTGAAGGCGGCGTTGTTAGGCGCGCCATTACCTCTGTGTTCCTGCGGTGTCATCCCCGCAGCCGTTGGGCTGCGCCGCTCAGGGGCATCGAAAGCGGCAACGACTTCCTTTTTAGTTTCCACCCCTGAAACTGGGGTCGACTCTGTAACGGTTTCTTACGTTTTGCTCGGCCCTTTTATGGCGATAGTACGGCCGATTGCGGCGATCACCAGCGCTATTGTTGCGGGCCTTTTAGTCGGGCGAGATGATGACGATGGCAAACCTGCTGTTAAGGCCGAGGCCCTGTCAGACTCGGCTCAGTCAGACAAGGCATCAGCTAGCACTGCGCCAGTCGCTTCATGCTGTGCTTCAAAATCTTTGTCGGCGGAGAAAGTGGTAAAAGCCGAAGCGGTAAAAAGCTGCTGTTCATCGACTAAGGCGCCGGCAATCACGCCAGTTAAGTCTTCCTGCTGCGGCAGTGATAACGCGAAAACGCCAGCAGCCGAGCCAAAAATCAAAATGACGCCGATGGCGGCGCCAAGTCTAATGGCAACTGGCGGCTCAAGCATGGGCGCTGTCACTATGGTTAATGCTGCTAAGGTTAATGCTGCTAAAGCCCATTCCGTAAATGCAGAGACTGCGGGATCATGCTGTGGCACTCAAACTGCCGCGCCTGAAAAAATAGTCGTAGTGAAAAAGGGCGCTTGTTGTGGTAGCTCAAGCGCGAAAACGGCTGACAGCCATCAAGTCGAAGGCGAGAGCTGCTGCGCATCTACACAGGATATGGCAACCGAGCTTAAGTCTGAGTCTGTTATTGCACGAGTAGGCATAGGGCTTAAATATGCGGCGACGGATCTGGTGCGTGACACCACACTTTGGTTGCTGGTGGGCTTATTCTTCGCAGCCATAGTGCAAACCTATGTTCCTGCTGACTTTTTAGCTAAGTGGGGCGATGGATTGCTTGCTATGTTGGTGATGGTGCTAGTGTCTGTGCCTATGTATATCTGCGCTACAGCTTCAACGCCGATTGCAGCGGGCTTGCTACTGGCGGGTGTCTCCCCTGGCGCCGTGCTAGTGTTTATGATGGCAGGTCCTGCAACCAATATCGCCACCTTAGGCGTGGTGACTAAGGAGCTGGGTAAGCGCGCGCTCTATGGCTATCTTGGTGGTGTCTTGGGGTTGCCTTAGTCGCTGGCGCTTTAGTGAACTATCTGGTTGCTAACTTTGGTTTTGAGGTGATGCCACAGATTGGTGAGCAACATCAAATGTTGCCAGAGTGGCTAGTCGCGACCTCAGGCATAGTGCTCGCACTACTGATGGCGAAAGTGGTATTTGAGAAAATTCCAAGAAGTTGGCTGCGCCGCAGCGACTGCTGCTCATAGTGCTAACGCTAACTAAAAATCCCCAGCAATGACTGGGGATTTTTTATTGTGACACTTTAATGGTGCTGGTCACGCGGCAGAGCGACGCGTGATGCTCAGTCGTTTATTAGTTCGACTTTTTAGCATCGATAAACGGCAGAGTGCCCGTTGGTAGCACTGTGGTGGGCAACTTGCCATCCCACTTTTCGGCCTTGGTCAGTTCGACAAGGTTTTGATTTTGTGCCAGAGCTTCGGCGCGGCTCTTAATGGCAGACGCCTCTGCATCCCCTTTGATCCTAATACTCTCGGCCTCGGCCTTAGCGCGGGCGAGTTGCGAGTCGGCTTCTGCCTGCGCTTGGGTCACGGCGATTTGTGCGCTCACTCTTTCTTTCTCGAGGTTTTGCAGCTGGGTTTGTACCTCAACTTCGGCGCGCATTCTGTCTTCTACCGACTTTTCATAGGCATTGGAAAAGTCGATATTTTCAATCTGCACTGAGGTGATTTCGATGGGGCCTTTGACCGAGTTAGTGATGGCGCTGGTGACATCGATACCGAATTTGATCCGCTCCTGCACGACCGAAATCGCAGTGTATTTACCAAAAATGTTCTCAACTTGCGTTGGCACTTGGCGGTCGAGTAGGCGAGCCACCATGGCATCGATACTCTTAAAGTTGGCATAGACTTCTTCGACACGATCCGGCGGCACGTTGAAGGTGACTGAAGCGTTGAGGGTCGCGGGTTGCTGATCGCGGCTATAGGCTTGTAATGAGCTGTAGCTGGTGGTGTGGGTTTGGGTTGAGATTTTCACGACCGTATCGAACAGTGGCATTTTAAATCCGAGCCCTGGCTCGGCGGTGCCGATGATCTTACCGTTACGCAGAATCACTCCGCGCTCACCTTGGTCGACCGTGTACCAACTGCCAAAGAGTGAAATAAAGAGGATCAGTAAAATCACCAGGGGGATGATTTTAGAGAGGCCAATAGAGCTTGGCAGGTTAAGTTCAGTTTTTATCATGTCGCGTCCTTTGCTGATATGTTGCGATGGCGAATTTATTGGGGCGGAATACGGTTTAGTTTTAATCACTTGGCGTTACATTTTGCAGCAAAATGTATCTTAATGGTTAACGTGAGGCAACAAGACTGCATTGGACTTGTCGATGTGTGACCCAGATGTCATTGCTTATCCTTACAGTGTAAATGTTATTGCGAACTATTCTCACCAAAGTTAGAGTCCCGAAATTAACCCAATTTTCTATCATTTCGCCCCGTTGTTACTTTGCGGAAATCAGGCGAAAAGGCGATAGATTTCAGTGGGTTTAATTGTGCTAACACTTTGTCGTGAGAGGATAAATCCCCGTGTTGCAACTCATCTTTTTGTTGTCGACGCTGACGGCTTGCCTGTTGTGTTATTTGACCAATAAGCAGCAAAAACGATTAGCTCGCCCTTTGCCTAAGCGGCCTTGGCGGTTACTCGCCTATGGGCTTGCCCTCGCCAGCTTGATTGGTTGGCTGAGTCTGTTCACCTTCAGTGCCGCAATGTTTATCTGGATAGCCCTGTTGATGTTGCTTTCGGGCTTAGTGCCTTTTATCTCTCTTATCGGTCGGAAATAAGCCATGACGCGTTTAGCTGAACAGGACAAGTTACAACCCGACTGGTGGACTAAGTCACTGGCAGGGTTAGTGTTAGGTTTTACCTTAGCCCTAGGGCTAGTGGGATTATTTGCTTGGTTTGGTCCGGGCGGAATCGATGCCGATACTAAGGTGCAGGTCAATATGTGGCTGATAACGCCTATCTGGTTATTGATCTTAAGTTTTAGCTTTCTGTTTAAAACCGGACTCAGGGCAATCGGCTACTTGGGCCTATTTAACATTTTGACTTATATAGTTTTATATACCTTTAGGTGATAAGGGATGAAAGTGCGCAGTGATGTGTTACGGGTGTATCAGTCTATCCATATTTGGACTGGGATCATCGCCGGAATAGTGTTGTTTATCGGTTTCTATGCCGGATCGCTCACGATGTTTAAAGGCGCGATTGACGCTTGGTCAATGCCGCCCTCAGTGACTTTACCGCAAGTCTCTGCCGATAGGCTCGATGAGCTAGTGTCGCAGGTGTTAGCGCGGGACGATAAGGCGAAAAATGGCTTTAGTTTGCATTTGAATGATGAACATCAGTCGCCGATGACTTGGTATGAGCAGGGCTCGGAGCGTGAACTCAGCATGAGCAACCAGCTTTGGCATGCCAGCCTCGACGAGCAGGGGCAATTAGTGACTCAACTGAGTACCCCAAGCGAGCTGGCCGAGCTGATTGACCAATTACACCGCACTGCGGGGATTGCTGGTGAAGTGGGTCACGATCAAGCGGGCGTCTATGTGCTCGGCGTCGCCGCCTTCTTATACTTCTTGGCGCTGGTTTCTGGAGTGATTTTCTTACTGCCCACCTTAACTAAAAGCTTTTTCGCTCTACGTAAAGATAAGGGCGAGAGTCGTTTCTGGCTCGATGCCCACAACTTAGTCGGCATCACTAGTTTGCCATTTCATCTGGTGATCAGTTTGACCGTGATAGTGTTTGCCTTCCATGATCAGCTTTACGATGGGCTTAAGCAGGTGGTTTACGGTGAAAAACCGCTGTTTGCCCAACCCGCACCCGACAGAACGCCCTATACGCTCGCCGATTTGCCCAAGGTCAGCACAGTTCTGACTAAGGTGCAGGAACTCGCCCCCGAGTATCAAGTGCATGAAATGACCTTTATGAACTTGAATAATCCCCGTGCGACCTTGCGTTTAGGCCTGTACAACCCTAACGGCTTTATGCGCGGGCCAGTTACCGATTACTTATATCTGCATCCCTATAGCCTCAAGATAACCAACAGCACCATTGACCAGAGTGACAAGGGCATTTGGGCCAGAACGGTCGCGGTATTCTTTGGGCTGCACTTTGGCAGTTACGGGGGCGATCTTGGGCGTTGGGTGTATTTCTTTTTAGGCTTGAGTGGCGCTTTTTTATTTTACAGCGGCAACTTGCTTTGGCTGGAAAAGCGACGTAAAAAACAGGCGAGTGAGCAGACGCGTGCTTGCCGATTAATGGCGAGCGCCACCGTGGGGATTTGCTTAGGTTCGGTTGCCGCTCTGGCGGTGAGCATGTTGCTGGGCAAATGGTTCTACTCACAGGTGAGCAATATTAATCATCTCTATCTGTGGTTGTACTATGTCGTCTTCGCCGCCTTAGTGGCCTATGCCTTTTGGCGCGGCGCGGCGAGGGCGGCACTGCTGATTTTACCTCTGTGCGCCTTGGCGAGTCTGGCAATGCCTATTACCTCTGTGATTGGGCTGTTAGTGCCGAATCTTGGCTTATGGGCGCCCCATTCGGCGGCAACGCTCGGGGTCGATCTGGTGGCGCTCGGCTTTAGCGGCGTATTCTATTATGGATACCGACTCACGCGCCATCGCGTATTCAATGGCCCGCAGGACAGTGTCTGGGCCATTCCCAACAAGGAGCCTGTGGCTGAAGAAGCCAGGTTAAAAACGGTCTAAAAAATGGGCGCCCTTATCGGCGCCCTTTTTGTTATTTAGCAATAGGCCTTAAGCTTTTGCCGTCGGCAAGCGAGGTTTGCTTCGCACCAGTAAGTGCGCGCCAAGGTAACAAGAGGTCAGCACAAAACTGGCGGCTAAGTAGAGCAGTAGGCCATGTTCGATATGATTAAAGCGACTCGCAGCAACCGGGCCGATAACCGAACCGACGGAATAACTGAGCAACATAATCTGAGTTGCAGACACAATTTGGCTGCTGGGCAGATGATCGCAGGCCAGACTGATGGCGATAGGGTAGAGGGCAAAGGCGCAGGCGCCCAGCAACACAAAGCCTAACCAGAGTCCAACGAGGGATTTCTGTGTCAGTAAAAAGAGTGCCGCTGCACCAATTAAGCAGAAGGCGGCCATTAATGCACTCTTCTGGAAGCGTGGAGATAAATAGCTCACTAAGGGCTGGACAATCATGCCGCCCATAATGATCAGCGCCATAAATTGCCCTGTCTGCTGGGCAAATCCCATGTCCTGCGACACATAAACAGGTAATAGGCCGTAAATGGGGCCGAGCAATAATCCCGAGACCAAACAACCGACTACGGCGGGTTTACTCAGGTTTTTAAGATCCGAGAGGGCAATCGAGTGTTGCTCGCTCGATTGTGGTTGACCGCGTTTGACTAAGAGCGCGGGTAAACTGGCGGCGGCCAGTAAACCTATCACCACTAAATAGGGAAGGTTGCCCGTGGTACCTAAGTAATCGACCGCGAGTTGTCCGATTGCCGTGCCGCCGTAGAGGGCGGTCATATATAGGCCTAAGCGTTTGGCCCGTTGTTTTTGGGTATCGGCCATCAGCAACCAAGATTCGACGACCACAAAAATCCCTGCCACCGCGACACCAGCAACGAGTCGCGAAGCGAGCCAGATATCGCCCTGTGGCAGCAGTACCATGACCACAACGCTGCACAATAAGATATTGAGAAATAAAATAAATGCCTTGCTGTGGCCAATACGTGCCACGATTGGCGCGATGCAAGGTGCGCCCAGCAATAAGCCTAGGTAGAAAATACTCGCGAGCCATGGTGCGAGATCGGAGCTGAGCTCAAAGTAACTGAGAGACAGCGGGATCAAACTCATCAAATAGCCCGAAGCGAGGGCAAATAGGCTTAAGCCAGCAACAGGCACAAACAGCCCTGGCTTTTGAGTCGATGGAGTTAATGCACTATTTTCCACAAGCGGTACCAAAATGGATAAATCATTAGCGGGAGGTGAGATTACGGGCGCGACTTTAGGCCGAATTTTGTGCAGGGTAAAGTGAGTTAGATTGACTGAGATGGTGAATAATATTTGTGTTTATTATTCATAGAGATAATGAGCTTTAAATGTTACAAGCTTGCGATTTTGTTGTGCGTTTTTTCGACGTTGAATGAAGGGTTATTAAACATGTCGGGTAATTATACTTGAGTGCTGTTAAACATCACTACACGATTTCTCCCCGCCAGTTTTGCCTGATACAGCGCCTTATCCGCGCGGCGCAGCAGGGATTCTGGCGCCTCGTCTAATGCGCTCATCGCGGTAAAGCCGATACTGACACTGACGCTGAGCTGTACATCATCATATTCCATGGCGGCCTTGGCAATGGCTTCCCTGATATCGTTAAAAAACTGCAGGGCATCATACCCAGTTTGCTCGAGGAAGATTATCGCAAATTCCTCACCGCCGATCCGAAAGAATTTACCTGGACTCGTCATCAGGGTTTCGGTAATCGCGACAATCCGCTGTAACACATAGTCCCCTGCGGTATGGCCAAATTGGTCATTGAGCATCTTAAAATGATCTATGTCCATCAAAGCAAAGTAAAAGGCTTGTCCCTGTTCATGGAACACCGCGATGGCTTGTTGGATTTTTTGGGTAAACACCCGTCGATTGGCCGCACCTGTTAAATGATCCGTTGAGGCAAGGTATTCGAGTTCTTTCAGCTGTAGACGCAGGCTGATGTTCAGGCTAATCCAATTGGCTAAGCACTGTAACTCTAAGGCGTGTAAATCGGTGTAATAATTGGATTGCTGATGGGCAACATTAAGTGTGCCCAAACAAATATCCCCATAGAGTAATGGGGCGTCCATGCAGGTATTCATGCCGCTCTGGGCAAGCATGATGCAGTCCAGATCTGCGGATGTCGTCAGATCATCGCAAATCAGTACTGTCTTGTTAGTGAATACGCGCCCAACAAAGGTGTTAGCAATCGGGACTCTAAAGTCGAGTGGAATAGCCTTATCGCCACTGATGGAATAGATTTTTAGGTAGTCGGCATCGTCCTTTAAGGTGATGCTGACTCGTTGTGCATCAAAGAGTTGATAGATCCATTGGGAAACCGTATCGAGCACTTCTTGGAGTGAGGTCGCCACGGCAAGCGCCTGCACAAAGTCCACGGGGAAGCTAATCTGATGTTCCTTGGCACTATCAGATAAACTCAAGGGGTTAAAATATCTGTCCATCGCTATCCCCTCCCTTAAACGCCTTTGGTCATTTAAAGCAATATTTTAAATGCCTAAATAAGGTTCTAGCTGCAATATAGAGTGAGTTTGCACGCTCTGCAATCTTTGTTGGTTTTAGGTTAAAGAATCTCTTGTTTGCATTCAAGCTGACACAACTTGATAGGGCCGCGCGAAGGGGAGATAGCTTGAAAATCCGCATCATCTCGGGGCTCAGACGGTTGTTGTTCGGCGAGCCGTTAAATTGAGTGGTTGTTTAAATGTGAATAAATTGGAAAATATGCAGCGATTGTCTTTGGTGGGATTTTTGGTTGTAAAAGTGTAAATGGTTTAGATATTTTGGTTTTAACTGCTGTTTTTAAGATTAAATTCAGCCTTTATCACTTGGTCGAAAACTAAAGTTTGATGTATGTCACAGTTTTAAACATTTATTCAATTACAGCTTTGGCAAACTTTTGCGGTATTTTTGTACGTTTGAAAATTTTGTACATAAGTTCAGATCAAAAACAGGTGATTTTTATCTCGAAAATGGCATTTTTGCGCCTTTTGTCTGCAGTATTTGTGGTTGCTTGGTGGCAAAAGTACAAAATAAACTGCTTTGCCAAGTGTGACCTATGCCCTAAATTTGCCTAAAAAAATAATGGTATGAAGGTTGTCACCATGTCCTTAGAGCAATCAACGTCGGTTCCCCCAATCATTCGCCCGCGAATGCCGGGCTTGAAAAGAAAAAAATGCTGATCTTAGTGGCGGATATTCTGCTGCTATTCGCGCTGTATTACGGTTTACCCTTTGACCAAGGGGTCAATACAGGGCTGGCTATCTTAGTGTTCGCCGCCATCTTGTGGTTAAGCGAAGCGATTCACATCAGTATCACGGCGATTTTAGTGCCGATTTTGGCGGTATTCTTTGGGGTGTTTGAAACCAAAGAAGCCATGAGTAACTTTGCTAATCCCATTATCTATCTGTTTTTCGGTGGTTTTGTATTAGCCGCGGCGCTGCACCATCAAAAGATCGATACCCTGATAGCGCAAAAATTATTACTGGCCTCCAAGGGTAAACTCAGTATTGCCTGTTTAATGCTGTTTGGCGTGACGGCGTTGCTGTCTATGTGGATCAGTAACACAGCAACCACGGCGATGATGTTGCCACTCGCGCTGGGGATTTTGCAGCAGCTCGATCGCAAGATGTACCACAGCACTTATGTGTTCTTACTGCTTGGGATTGCCTATTCCGCCAACATTGGTGGCATTGGTACCTTAGTCGGCAGCCCGCCAAACGCGATTGCCGCGGCGCAGGTCGGCCTAAGCTTTAGCGACTGGCTGAAGTTTGGCATTCCTACGGTGATCTTGATGTTACCTATGATGCTTTTGGCACTCTACTGGTACTTTAAGCCGGATCTATCGGCGCAATGTAAGTTGGATGTTGAAGAACAAAAACTGACTTTCCAAGGCAAACTCACCTTAGTTATCTTCCTCGCGACGGTTTGTTGCTGGATTTTCAGTGTGCCGCTGGCCAAAGCGCTCGGTGGGATCACGCAATTTGATACCGTCGTCGCCCTTGGCACTGTAGTGTTGCTGGCAGGACTTGGGCTCGTAGGCTGGAAGAAGATCGAATCGACCACAGATTGGGGCGTATTGATCCTGTTCGGTGGCGGTTTAACCTTGAGTGCCGTGCTCAAAAGTACTGGTACCAGCGTGTTCCTCGCGCACTGGATGACGGATATTTTTGGTAGCACCCATATGTCGCTGTTCGTGTTCGCGGTAATCGCTTTCGTGGTGATGCTGACCGAGTTTGCCAGTAATACCGCGAGTGCCGCGCTGTTAGTGCCAGTATTTGCGGCGATTGCCGAAGCATTAGGGGTATCGCCTGTGATGCTCTCAGTGCTGATTGGTATTGCGGCTTCCTGCGCCTTTATGTTGCCAGTGGCGACGCCGCCTAACGCCATTGTTTACGGCTCTGGCCATATTAAGCAATCGGAAATGGTGCGAGTGGGTATGATAGTTAACTTCCTCAGCATGATAGTGCTGGGCATTATTGCCCACACCTTCTGGGAAGTGTAAACGCGCCTGATTCATTCAAATAAAATACCCAGCTAGGCTGGGTATTTTTATGGGCGAAACTATAGATTCTAGCAATAACGCTGCAGCCATTGGTCGAGCGCCGACTTGGGTAAGGCGCCCGCTTGCTGGGCGATAAGATGCCCCTGTTTGAATATCATCAGCGTAGGGATAGAGCGGATCCCAAATTGCGCCGCCAACGCCTGTTGCTCCTCGGTATTAATCTTGCCGAAGCGAAATTGTGGTTCCCATGCTTTGGCTGCCGCCGAAAAGGTGGGCGCAAAGCTTTTGCAGGGGCCGCACCAGCTCGCCCAAAAATCAACAACGATTGGCAACTCTGACTTGTGAGCATGATTGATAAAATTGGCGCTCGTGAGCTCAATGGGCGCCGCCGTAAACAGATTCTGTTTACATTTGCCGCAGGTAGGCTGCTCAGTTAACCGCTCTTGGGGCACGCGGTTTAAGGTGTCACAGTGGGGGCAGGCGATAATCATGGGATGGCTCCTTAGCTCAATGCATGCTGTAGATATGGGGACGTCGTGGCAAATTTAAAGGGAGTTAAAGGCGTATCGAAACCTGCACCACAAAATGGGTGAGCTGCACCGACAAGCTCGGTTGGCGATGTTAGAATAGGCTCTTTGATGAATCACTTGTATGTAAGTGAAGACGAAGAGATTAATTAAATGACTGAATTAGAAGTTGTCGATCTGGTTATCGGCGAAGGAAAAGAGGCCGTAAAAGGCGCGTTGATCACCACTCAATACCGCGGTTTTTTGCAGGATGGCACTCAGTTTGATTCCTCCTATGACCGTGGTCAGGCATTTCAATGCGTGATTGGCACTGGCCGAGTGATTAAAGGTTGGGATCAAGGACTGATGGGCATGAAGGTTGGCGGAAAACGTAAGTTATTCGTCCCTGCGCATTTAGCCTACGGCGAGCGTCAAATTGGTGCCCATATCAAGCCAAATTCTGACCTCACCTTTGAGATTGAATTGCTTGAAGTGCTCACCCGCGATTAAGCGTTAGCTTGATGGGGTCAGCATCTGGCTGACTCCTTTGTGCGGCTTGCCTGCTCCCCTTTGGCTTTATCCTTTTTACTATGTCCCTTCGGCATTAACTGTTTTACACTGGACGAAAATCCCCCAATTTAACAACAGAGACTTTTCGTGGTAGCGGATTCTGCAGCAGAAATAAAGCAACTTCAGGCCGAAATCGCCGAGCTTAAACGTGAAAATGCGCGGTTAACGGCGCTCAATAATCGCGCCGAAGAAAAACTCTTTGCCGCCCTCGATGGCAATGGCTTGTGTTTGTGGGAGCAGCATGTTCCCAGTGGCAATCTCACCCTTTTCAATGTGAAGTGGGGCGAACTGCTCGGCTTTAGCCGCGAGGAGCTTCGCGCCCATGTCGACAGCTGGAAAAGCAAACTTCATCCAGAGGATAAAGACTGGGTAATCAAAGCCTTTGAAGACCATGTGAATGGCAAGGCCGATTATTATCAGGTCGTACACCGCATGCTGCACAAAGATGGCAGCATCACTTGGGTGTCGGATCGTGGCCGCATTGTTGAGCGTCTACCCGACGGCACGCCGCTGCGGATGATGGGCAGCCATATCGATATCACTCAAGAAAAGCGCTACGAGCTGGATTTAGCAAGGTTAGCCCATAGCGATCCGCTCACCAACCTGATGAACCGCCAAGCCATCACCACTGCCTTCGATGAGCTATTGCAACCCGGCCAGCGCGGGGCGTTATTCTTTATCGATCTTGATGGTTTTAAAGCCTTAAATGATCACCATGGCCACAAGTTTGGCGATAACTTATTGGTGCATGTGGCGCATTCCTTAGTGGAACATTCGGGCGCGCAGGCGAAGATCGCGCGGCTCGGCGGGGACGAGTTTGTGATTGTCCTGCCCACTTCGGATATCGAAGCCTTAGGAATGCTCGCGCAATCCTTATTGGATGTTTATCGACAGCGTTTCTTACTCGATGGTTGCGAGGTGGCGATTAGCCTGAGTATCGGTATCGATATTTTTGAGTATGGTGATCGTTTTGCTCAAAGCTGCGATCGCGCCGATGCCGCTATGTATCGTATTAAACACCAAGGGAAAAACGGCTACAGCTTCTCTCGGAATGAGCGCGCTATTGACCGTTAATCGGCGGCAGATGCGCCTAGCTTGCGCGTCTTTATAAAGTGATATTTCACAGCTGACAGCCCCACACCTCAACGGCGGCATCTTGTTTGTTCGGCGGGCCAATCCAATGACTCATAGCTTGGCACTGCGTCTCCCCGAAGCCTGAGTGAAGCACAGCTCAAAATCCCCCGCCTCGGGTGTGCGCCCTAGGCGTAATCTCGGCAGCACGGGCAACTTAGGTTGATAATGCCAACTGCCATTGCTAAATACTGCATCATCGGGGATTTCCATTCCCGCGCCCGTGCCTTTGACTCTGGCCTCAGTGAGGCGTAATCCTTGAGTGGTGACTTGATAGTCTTCTTCCCAGCGGATTTTTTCTATACTGTGGTTCCACGCGAGGGTGAATTGCTCTGTGGGCACTTGCGCCCACAGTGTGCCCGCTAGGCCTAAACATAGACCTAGCATCTTATTGCCTTACCTTTGCATACACTCAAAACCTTACCCCTGCTCGGCAAGACGTTTCAGTTTGCGCGCTCTAAGGCTGTGCTGCACGATAAAGAGTAGCGCCAGACCAAAGCCGATTTCATCACTGAGCGGTGTCGCAAGGATTAAACTGGCTCCGGCGAGGAAGCCGATAACACGCTCCCACCAATAGAGTTTTTGCAGTAAGAAACCGGTGAAGATCACGCCCCAGATGCCTATGCCCACGGTGGCTTTTAACATCACAAAGCCGATGGCAAGCCAGCTATCGCTTTGTAGCATAAGCGCCGGATCGTAAACCGCCATAAAGGGGATCACAAAGCCAGCGATAGCGATGCGAATCGCCCATAGGCTGATCTTCAGCCCAGATTCTTTTGCGATTGGCGCGGCGGCAAAGCAGGCCAAGGCGACGGGAGGCGTGAGATCGGCCATAATCCCAAAGTAAAACACAAACATATGGGAGACGATCAGCGGCACACCTAAGTCCAGCAGGGCGGGGGCGGCGATCGAGCTGGTAATAATATAGTTAGGGATACTCGGGATGCCCATGCCCAACACCATGCAGGTAAGCATAGTTAACACCAGCGAGAGGAAAAGGTTATCTTGACCCACGGCGAGAATGTAACTGGCGAAGGTTGAGGCTATCCCCGTCAGCGAGACGATCCCGATAATCACCCCAACAAGGGCGCAGGCAATCCCCACGGGCACCGCATGGCGAGCGCCATCGACTAAAGCGTGCAGGCAGATGGTCAGGGTATCTTTGCCCCCTTTGATAAACCAGCAGACAGCGACAAGTAAGGCGATGACCCCAAAGACGACGGCGATACCCATCTGGAAGAAGCCAGCACACAACACCCCAAGGGCAATCCAAAAGGCAAAGCGCATCGCATTAGAAGGTAGGCGCAGCACAATTGCAGAGCCTAAGATCACAATCGAAGTCAGAGCTAAACCGACCATGCCGGAGAACAGTGGCGTACGTCCCGAAAAGAGCAAGTAAATCAAAATAAACAGTGGGATCAGCAGATACCAGCGCTCCTTCACTGCCGCCCAAGGATCGGGGCATTGGTCCTTAGGCAAACCACAGAGATTGGCGCGTTTGGCTTCCAGATGCACCATCCAGAACACTGAGCTGAAATACAACAATGCGGGGATTAACGCCGCTTTGGCGATTTCAATAAACGGCACGTTAATAGTTTCGGCCATGATAAAGGCCACCGCGCCCATGATGGGCGGCATAATTTGGCTGCCCATACTGGAAGTGGCTTCTACACCGCCGGCAAAGGCGGGGCGGTAGCCAAAGCGTTTCATCAAGGGAATGGTAAATTGCCCCGTGGTCACCACGTTGGCAACGCCCGAGCCTGTAATTGTGCCCATCATCGCCGAAGAAACCACGGCCACTTTCGCCGGGCCGCCGAGCTTATGGCCGAATAAACCCATGGCAAAATCGGTAAACAGACGGATCATCCCCGCCTGCTCTAAAAAGGCACCAAAGAGAATAAATAGGAAGATATAGGTAGCCGACACATAGGTTGGTGTGCCGTAGAGCCCTTCGGTACCGAAGGATAACTGATTGATAATTTGGTCAACGCCGTAGCCACGGTGCATTAAGTCACCGGGGAGATATTGGCCGAATAAGCCGTAGGCCAAGAAAATACAGCAGATAATCGGCAGTGCCCAGCCCATCACCCGCCGCGCGGCTTCAAACACTAAGACAATTAACACAACGCCAATTACCATATCGGCATCGGTGAGTTCACCGGAGCGCTGGATCAAGTCGGCCTCAAAAAACCATTGATAGGCGGCCGTTGCCATGCCCGC
This sequence comes from Shewanella seohaensis, assembly GCF_025449215.1. Classification (NCBI taxonomy): domain Bacteria; kingdom Pseudomonadati; phylum Pseudomonadota; class Gammaproteobacteria; order Alteromonadales; family Shewanellaceae; genus Shewanella; species Shewanella seohaensis. The sequence continues at coordinate 4,730,042 of NZ_CP104900.1, read as the reverse complement.
AAGACCAAGTACCCAGGCTAAGGGTTGCCAAGGGCGAGACTTGCCCACCGCCGGATAACTTAAAAATACGATTAACAGTAAAAAGCCTACGTGAGTTGCCCGCAAAACTTGGGTCGATACGGGATGAAAGGCGGCAGTAATGATTTGAAAAATAGAGAAAAGTAGCGCGGTGTAAAACAGCGCCTTGGGCCAGTCACTGGTCTTAGCGCCTAGTCCTTGTTCGGAATCGCTCATATTTATGCCTCACAGCATTAGACTACAGAGGGCGACGCAGCACTTGAGTGACGTTATCACTCAAGTGCTTAGGTGAAAAACGGGTCGCACAGATTGAGGTTACACCCTTAGAGTGCGCCAACTTCTTTGAAATAACGCTCAGCACCTGGGTGCAGTGGCGCAGGCAGGTTTTTGGTTGCCTTGTCTAATTGAATGGCTTTCGCCGCTGAGTGGGCGTTGCCGAGGCGGTCTAAATGCTCAAACATCAGTTTAGTCATCTGATAGGCTAAATCGTCAGACACACCGGCTTGAGTCACAAAGAGGTTTTGAATCGCAACCGTAGAGACATCGGCGGTTTGGCCTTCGTAGGTGGCTGCTGGGATCACCCCATGTTGATAGGCTGGGTTATTGATTTTGCCGATCACATCTTCGGGAATTTCCACAAAGTTGATTGGCATAGTCGCGGCTAAATCGCGGATCGCTGCCATACCTAAGCCCGAAGATTGTAGGGTCGCATCTAACTGACGGTTCTTAATCAGCTCGACCGATTCGGCATAGGGTAAAAACTCCACTTTGCCCATGTCTTCGTAGCTTAAACCCGCGGCTTTAAAAATGGCGCGCGCGTTGAGTTCAGTACCTGACTTAGGCGCACCGACAGAAATACGTTTACCTTTCAAATCGGCTAAGGTTTTGATACCAGATTCCTTATTGGCCACAATTTGAATGTAGTTAGGGTAAGCGGCTGCGAGCACGCGCACCTTATCTAATGGCTTTTTAAAGCCTGCATCGGCATCGCCTTGATAGGCTGCTGCTACCGAATCGCCTAAGGCTAAGGCCAATTCACCACGGCCCGCTTGCAGCAAGTTGAGGTTTTCAACCGAGGCTTTAGTGGCCTGCACTGAGGTTTTGGCGCCTTCAATGCCTGAGCCATAGAGCTGCGACAGTGCCACACCAATGGGGTAATACACGCCACTGGTGCCGCCAGTTAAGATATTGATAAAGGCAGGTGCGGCCGCCATTGAGGCTGCGCTGAGTGAGAGCGTTAATGCTGCGCCAACGGCGATAAAACGTTTGTTGATTTTCATGCTGAAATATCCTTATTTTTTATTGTGTTATATAGGGTAAGGTAAATCGGACTGTTTGATTGCTACTTTAGTATCACTACTTATATACCCAAATCTGCTCAAAATACAGGCTTTGTCACGAGTTTATATGCAGTCTAAATCGTGATTTATTAGGCGTATAACCAATATTCCAATAGGGCTAACGAGCGTCGGGTGCTGTGATGGCTAAAATGGAATAAGCTGATAAATCGGTAACTTAGCTGCGATTGTGGTTCTGGGTGATCTAGGTAAATAAAACCTTAGCAAAAGACTCAAGCAATGTGCATGTTGCTTTAGTCTAGGTGACATTTTCAGTTTAGGGCTTAGGCTAATTAAATCATCACCTTATTGATAACTTAATCTGTGTTGTTTGCGGGATAAATAACCAAAAACCGAGAGCGAGCCAATAAAAAGGGCTAACCGCAGTTAACCCTTAATTGTCGATATTGGAGGCGCACCCTAAAGTGCCACAATATTATTTAACGTTATCGAGGAGACCTTTAGACGCGTTTTTGGCGTGTTTTGCGGCACGTTTTTCCTTCATCGTCATTAACGGCTGTTTCTTGGCCTCTTTGCGATTTTTTTGCTCTTTACTCATAGTTAACTCCATGTACTTTCAGTGGTTGTTCATCAGGCTAATCATGTAAGCCATTTGCGTAAAACCCGTTCCATGATGTCCTGATTAAAGCGAAACGATTAAACTCGAATTACACCATTTTTAAATCACAACTATTTAAAACTATTGGTAAATTACTTGAATTTATTTGCCTCTCTGAGCGGTACTCGCAAAATAATCTTATCACCTAAATCCTAACTAAGATCCACCCACTACTTAGAATAATTCACGCTAATGGTAGTGCCAATGTGTATATAAAATATGCGGTTTAGCGCACGGTTTTAGCCCCGCGCCATTACCTGCGGGTCGACTTGCCGAGTATGCCGCCGAGTAGTCCGCGCAATATTTGTTTGCCGAGTTGATTACCCACGGTTCGCGCCGCTTGTTTGGAGAGTGTCTCGGCCAATCCTTGGCGGCGTTTATTGCCAAAGATCAGTTCGCTAAACCAGCCTTGATCCGCTTCTTGGGCGGTGGGCGTATTTGCGGTTTTGGTGCTAGTAGCGCCATTGGCCGCTTCGGCGTGCCGTTGATTGAGCCGCTCGTAGGCGGACTCTCGGTTGATTAAAGTGTCGTACTTGCCGCCAATGGGACTCTTGGCACGAATGGCGTTTAACTCCTCTGCACTTGCGGGCCCCATGCGACAGCGGGGCGGTGCAATCAGGGCGCGTTCCACCATAGTGGGCACACCTTTCTCGGCGAGTGTCGAGACTAAAGCTTCGCCCACGGCAAGTTGTGAAATCACCTCGCTGACCACCAATTTAGGGTTGGGCACAAAGGTCTCCGCCGCGGTTTTAACGGCTTTTTGATCCCTTGGGGTATACGCCCTGAGGGCATGCTGAATCCGATTACCGAGCTGACCTAAGATCTCGTTGGGAATATCGTCAGGAAACTGCGAGCAAAAATACACCCCGACGCCTTTGGAGCGGATAAGCCGCATAATCTGCTCTATGCGTTTAAGCAAATTTGCCGGGCAGCCTTCAAACAATAAGTGCGCCTCATCGATAAAGAAGACTAACTTGGGTTTATCGAGATCGCCGACTTCGGGTAGGTTTTCAAACAGTTCTGATAGCAGCCAGAGTAAGAAACTGGAATAGAGGTTAGGGGTCAGGATTAACTTATTGGCGGCTAACAGGTTGATAATGCCGCGCCCTTGTAAGTTAGTGCGCATCAAGTCTTCGAGTTGAAGCGCAGGTTCGCCGAAAAAGTCTTTGCCACCATCGCGCTCTAAACCGAGGACAGAGCGTTGAATGGCGGCGAGGGACTGGGCGCTGATAAGCCCATATTTGGCGGAGATATCTTTGCGCTCATCGGCGACTAAGTTCAGCATGGCGCGAAGATCGTCGAGATCGAGTAACAATAAACCTTGGTCGTCAGCCAGTTGAAACACTATGTCTAAAATACTGCTTTGGGTGTCATTGAGTTCGAGAATGCGCCCGAGCAGGGTCGGCCCCATCTCGCTCACGGTTGTGCGTAAGGGGTGCCCTTGCTCTCCAGCTAAATCCCAGAAAACCACAGGATTGGCCTCGGTTTGATATTCCTCAATCCCGATTTCGGCGGCCCGCTGGAAGAGTTTGTCGTTTGGTGTGCCCGCGACGCCAAGCCCAGAGATATCGCCTTTAATGTCGGTGATAAATACTGGCACACCTTGGCGGGAGAAGCCTTCGGCGAGGGTCATCAGCGAAACGGTTTTCCCCGTCCCGGTAGCGCCTGCGATCAGTCCGTGGCGGTTGGCATATTTAAGATTTAAGTGAACCTGTTGCTCACCTTTACCTAAGAGTAGAGTATTCAAGCGCAGTCCTTGTCTTAATTAGCCCCGTGATCAACCAATGGGGCGTCGGTCATGAGTGGATAAAAAAACATCACTCAGTGTTTGCCTTTCGTGGATCTGTGTCAATATCGTTGAGCACATAATCGATACAGCTCAAGTCAAGCTTGCCAATGTTAGCTTGGTTAAGTGTAGCTATTTTGTTGAGGAGCCTAAGATGAAAACCCCTTTGATTATGTTAGTCTTGTCCGCATCACTGTTGACCTCCGCCTGTGCCGAGTTAGCCTGTTCTGCCCGGACGGATGTTGACCCCTATGAACCCATGCTAGATAAACAGCGCTGCGTGGCCGAGGCGGATAAACAGTTGGCAGCCCACGAGAAAGCCAAAAAAGCTGCAGAGGACCAACAGCTTAAAGAAGCTGTAGATAGAGCGATTCAACAACGTCAATAGAAAGGATTGGTATGAAGGGAGCGGGAGGAACACAGGGCGGTATTGGCCAATTTTTTATTGGACTTGCCATGATGTGTGCAGGATTTTATCTGTTATTCAATGCGATACAGGTAAGTTCCAGTTTTGGACTGGGCTATGGACTCTACCGCATGAATGCCTTTGGACAGGGATTCTCGATCACCACAGGTATGGTGATGCTGCCGTTTATCCTCGGGATAGTGATGGTGTTTTTTGATGCCAAGACCAAGCTCGGTTGGCTGCTCACCTTAGGCTCCTTAGTCGCCTTAATTGTCGGCGTAATAAGCTCGATTCAGTTTCACTTTAGGGCCATGTCGGCCTTCGATTTGATCGTGATTTTAGTGTTAGCCTTTGGTGGGCTGGGGCTGTTTTTACGCTCGTTAAAAGCGGCGCCCGCCGAGCAGAATGATCCCAAATAACGGCTACACTGAAATCTAGTTCCCATACCCATAGCCTAGGAAATCCAATGCGTTGGCGTGACAGTGACCGCAGCTCCAATATCGAAGACAGACGTGACCAACAGATGGCGTCCGCGGGCGTGCCCAGCGCGCTCCTGCTGCGCTTGCTGCCTTTTCTACTTCGCACCAAAATCGGCCGAGTGATATTGCTGCTAGGCGGATTGTATTTTGCGTTTCAATATTTTACTGGCGGATTATCCCTAGACCCGAGCAATCAAGCGGGGTTCAGCCAATCACAATCGGCCAGCAATACGGCCGCTCAAGATGAAAATGCTCAGTTTGTGGCGGCAATCTTAGGCACCACCGAAACCGTCTGGAATCAATTGCTGCAGGGGCGATATGTCGAGCCCAAACTGGTGCTTTATCGCAATATGACCTCAACGGGATGCGGTATGGGACAGGCGCAATCAGGGCCTTTCTATTGCCCCGCTGATAGCAAAGTTTATATCGACTTGAGTTTTCTCGAGGAGCTGAAAAAACTTGGGGCGCCGGGGGATTTTGCCTTCGCCTATGTGATTGCCCACGAGGTGGGTCACCATGTGCAGAACCTACTCGGGACCAGCACTAAAGTGCGTCAGGCGCAGCAAGCCGTCGGCAAGGCGCAGGCCAATCAATTGAGTGTTGCCCTTGAATTGCAAGCCGACTGTTATGCTGGCGTGTGGGGGCATTATGTCGACAGGCAGCTCAATTTGCTCGAAGCCGGAGATGTAGAAGAGGGCATTGCTGCTGCGAGTGCCGTGGGGGACGATCGCTTGCAAAAAATGGCTGGCCGAGCCGTACAACCCGAAGCTTTTACCCATGGCAGTTCGGTTGACAGGGTAAAATGGTTTAAGACGGGTTTTGCCTCAGGCAAGCTTGCCAGCTGCAATACATTTAATGGCAAATAGCGAACCAGTAATCGCGTCAACGTAGGATGGGTCGATGGCATTTGAAGATAGGTTTCGGCTCAGTAGCCATGGGGTGATCACTAACGATGCAGGCCAAGTGTTACTCCTTAAGGCAAATTACGGCAATTGCGCCTGGGGCTTACCCGGCGGCGCCTTAGAACCAGGAGAGACCATTCACGAAGCGCTGCTGCGCGAATGCCAAGAGGAACTGGGGCTGGCGGTGAACGTCCACTACCTAAGCGGCGTGTATTATCACAGCACCTATCAATCCCAAGCCTTTATCTTTCGTTGTGAGTTTGCATCTGCCGATGCGGTGATTCGCTTGAGCCATGAACACTCAGAGTTTGCCTTCCATGATATCGACACGCTTAGCGCGGTTCAGCTGCAAAGAATTAAAGATTGTCTTAATTTCAATGGTGTTGTCGTGAGTGCAAAGTTTTAAGGCTTTGTCAGCAAGCACGGGTGGTTGCTTTTAAAAGCAAAGTCAAAGTCGTGGGGCTTCACCCCACACCCGACCAAGAGGGGATCAACAGCAATTCCCTCTTGGATCTCCCTTGCCGCGCCTAACGGAGTTGAAAGCCCCTTGTGCTCATTGCCAAATTTGCTATCGCTTCCGAAGGATGCGTCCCTGCACCTGCGAAAGCTAGCTCGCCATATATGGACCCATCCGGTTTGCAAGACATTCGATATCAATTTTGAGAAGAGTTCATTGCACCCATATATTCGGCCTGTTATTGAGGGATTCCTCTGGCCCTGATGGATATCTGCTTCTACTGTCCTTATCATCCCTGCGGCTTTATTATGAGCCTATGCCGAGCTAAGGTTTTCAGTAGATCAGTCTGACTGTCTCATCATCAATTCAAGTGTCTTAGCAACTTGCTGGTTGGTTAATTATTAACGTTTATTGAATCTATTCAGCACGATGCTGGAAGTCGATATTCTTCGTCATGCGCTGCGATAACCCATGCCATTCTCGCGAGTTTATTGGCGACGGCCACACAAGCTCGGTTAAAGCCTCGGCGCTCTGCTAACTGGATTGCCCAGCAACTAAACTTATCTTGCTTATTCTGGCTGTGTTGCAACACCGCTCTGGCGCCGTGAATGAACAGGGTGCGTAAATACGCATTTCCCCGCTTGCTTATCCCAAGGAGGTTATCTTTACCTCCGCTACTGTGTTGCTTGGGAACCAAGCCGCACCAAGCTGAAAAGTGCCTGCCATTAGTGAAGTCTTTACCATCATCAGCGGCGGCATAAAAGGCGGTAGCAGTGACAGGACCAATACCAGGGATAGTCTCTAAACGCTGGCAAATCACATTGTTTTTCGTTTCGGTGAGTACTTGAGCATCACAACCCTTAAGCCGTTTTTCTATATCACTAAACTCTTCATATAACTGATAAAAAATGGCCCGACCTTTGGTAGTCAGCGCATTAGTTTCGTTAGCCAAAATCTCAGGGAACTGTACTTTAAAAGCCGATTTACTTTTGGCTATCACGATGCCGTATTCTGCTAACATGCCTCGCACTTGGTTGATTAAGGCTGTTGATTGCTTAGTTAATCGTTCCCGCATACGGTGGAGCAATTGCACATCTTGCTGCTCGACGCTTTTAGGTTTTACAAACCGCATGTTGGGTCGCTGCGCAGCTTCAGCGATGGCTAAGGCATCGTTATAGTCATTTTTGTTACCTTGCCGAAAAGGCACGACAAATTGAGGAGCAATTAACTTGACGCTGTGGCCCAACAGCTCAAATTCTCTGGCCCAGTAATTTGCGCCACTACAGGCTTCCATCACGATCAGACAAGGCTCAATTTGAGCGAGAAAGGGCTGCAAGTCTTTGCGTCTAAGCATTTTCTTTTTGAGTACCTTGCCTGCTTTATCGACACCAGCAGCATGAAAAACAGACTTTGCGATATCTAAACCGATTGTAGTAATCTTCATAGGTGGACCCGTCCTCTTTCTGATGAGTTTTAGCGACTACATCGTGGCCCATTGCGAGGCCGATTAAAAGTGGATGGGTCCATTCCATTATCCATGGCGAGACTCACGCAATTTGTCTAATCGCCCTGCGGCAACTCCGAGGGGATGGTGTATTACTGTGATTGTTGAGTTGTCTGTTGGTCACTTAAAGCAATAAAGAGTAGTGGATGTCTTGTCTGACTTCTCGATAAACATTGATTCGTGCTAGCCGCTGGGAAAATTAATAATTGATGCCTAGATCAGCTGTCCGAGTTAACGTGCCTACGCTTCACAGAGTTGGCTAAGTGAGTTTATAGGTATACTAGGATTTTGGGTTGGAGAAAAGTGTACCTTTTAACGGGTACCTCACTTTTTATTTTGAGCTACTTCTTTAAGAAATATATATGCATCAGGAGTTAGATATTCGTCAAATTTTTGATAACACTTAGCTATGGTTCGGAATGCAAAAGATGACTTGAAGTTGTCATTTTCCATTTCGCGCTCTATTACAGAGTCTAGTTCTTTAAGTAATAATTCTTCGAAAACTTCATTAAATTTAGTAATCGTAATAATCATTCTATTACGAGTTTTATCAAAGACGATTGTATTTTTAAACAAGTTAAGAGTATTAAATACAGAACAAATGGACATTATTCCAAAAAATTCATCATTAAAAACTTTGTGAAACTGTTCTGCATCTATTATCTCGCCACTTTTATATGACAACAATGAATAAAAGAGATACATTTTTGGTGATAAAGCAAGGGATTTAATGAATGGCTCAAGTGATTCCTTACTCAAAAACTCCGTTGCTCTTTGGGTTGATTTAACTGTCTCACCATCATTACCATCAACTGAAAATGCGCTTTCTTTAATACCTTTAAAGCTATCAGTAATTGTTTTTGGCATTATATCAAGTTTAGCTGACAGCCCGTTCATCGCAGTATTAATTTCAAAGGTAATACCGTTTAGTTTTTCACTCGATATTCTAATGTCATCTGATGATTCTTTTAGAATTGCAGAAATTCCACCCAACTCGCTAGACAACTTCGAAATACCACTATTTGAATGAACAGCATAAAAAATAGCAAAAGTTGCAAGAATTAGTGATGATATAGTTGCAGCAAATGACAAATAAGCAACTAATTCCTTATTTTCAGCGAAATTATAAGTGAACAAAAAAATCAAAACTGACACCAAGATTACTATTATGTAAGCAAAGTGAACCCCACTTTTATTTACAAAAATCTCATAAAAAACTTTTGGCCAATCAATTTTAGTGTTATTGTCAGCTTGCACTTTACTTTCCATTATACAGTATCTCCACTCTTAGTATTACAGGAGGATACAGTCAGCATGTATTAAATTAAATACTTTATAAAAACATAGTTCGATATTATATTAGCTCTCTCGATTCTACTTTAGTCATCCGTATATTTCCCTTCACAACCTTATAAGTATTCATATCCTTCATCATATAATCCAGCGGCACCAGCTTAGCCTGTACACTGGAGCTAATATCCATTTCAGCGGCTATCATGCAGCGGTCAGTGGCGTGGCTTTATCTAATTCTAGGAATCAACGAGCCACCCATTGTTAAATTTATAGAGTGCATGCTTGTAAGAAAGGGTTCAGATTACTGTTGGGGTTGGCAAGATTAAGCATTGGCATGTAAGTGACCGTCTACGGCATGGTCGCTCTTTCACATCCATGTGATCGCGACATTCGTAAATCCTTTTACATCAGATGCCGTCGTCGAGCCTATAGGGATACTTCTTCTTAAATAAAAAGGCGGCGTGTCACTGGAATGAAAGTGCTTAATCATTATTTACAGCTTTTGAAATCACAAAAGGTTCAGGTGGTGATAGAAAATAAATCAGCCCATATAGGTCGATTTCTCGCGGTTCGATAGGTAATTGCGTTCTTCGCTAGATTTCATAGTTTTTAGAATAAAAAATGCCGGACTACGGAAGAACATAGCCCGACAAAGGGAAGATAGCGTTAGCTATAGGGCGGCTGGGGTTAACTCGACTAACCAAAGCGATTGGTTATTGCTGGTATCGGTTAAACTCACTAAGGCGCGTTGATTACCTTGGCAAGATTTGCCTAACAAAGGACTGATGGTCATCGTCTGACTGCCACTAAAGGCAAAGTGCAGTGTGCCAGCGGTCGTCATATAAAAATCGCTGTTCACTTGGGCATTGCTGGTGACTTCGTTCAGGCTGATGTCGCCAATCACATCCCCCATATCATTCTCGGACACATTCTGTACCAGCATGTTATAACGTGCGCCGCATTGGCCATTGGCGAACTCGGTGGTGCAGCGGTTTTGTGTGTCCGTGGCAAAGGTTAAGTCGAATTGCAGCAGGCGATTGACGGTGGCGTCGTAGCTAAAGCCTTCGATATCCCGTACCGAGGTGATGCGTCCAAGGCTGGTACCTGCGGCGGCAGAAGGCTTATCGACCAACTCAGTCACAAAACTGCCGACCTTATCTAAGGTGAAAGTACCGTCGTCTGGGCCATTTTCAGTCGCCATCATCTCGCCCCATTGGTTGGTGCTGATGGATGAAAACTGATGGGCGTCAGCCGACTGGGCATCATAGAGACCATTAGGGCCGTCGGACTCGACACTGGCGGTAAACTTATAGCCACTGGCATCTTTGACGTAATGACCAAATTCTCCCGATTGTGCTTGGGGGATTGACCCTCATAGCTGTCGGAGTTGGCGGTATGCACAATGGCATAGGCTTGATTGGGCAGGAAAGTCACAAAGCTGTCGTTCTCGGTTTCGGGGTCGTACACATGCCAAGTGCCGATTAACGCATCGCTAGCATCTTCGATACGTGTGAGCGTGATATTGCTGGCGCCATTATCCGTGAGGGTCAGCTTGAGGGTGGTTAAACTGACCTCTGCCTTATTGACGACACTGCTGCCATCGTACAGGCCGCCGGAGCCGTCAGATTGGCCGATAAGGCTGACACTGAAGCTGCCTGTCACACTGTCCCAAGTGTAATTACCGTATTCGACCGAGGCCGCCGCTTGGCCACCATCGCCAGAACTTTCGTGGATCAATAGGTAACGGCTATGGTCGATAAAGGTCAGAATATTGCTTTGGCCCTCTCCCTCCGACAGCAGCCAGCTACCCAGCAACAGATTACGATTTGAATTATCAAAATGGCTGAGGGCCTGGGCTTCACCGATAAGACTCAAACCCGAGCCGAGGCTGGCAAAGGCGGTGTTGAGTTGGGAATCAAAATCGGTACTGCTGATATCCAGTACGGTATTGGCGAGCAGATCATGGTGTGAGCTTTTAATCTGAATGCCATTTTCGACATCGCAATCCTGATCTAAAGTCTGCAGCAGTTGCAGGATATTTACCTTTGTGATCACATTGCCCGCTGCAATTTCGGTGGGAGTGACGAGTGCGCTGGCAGCTGTGCTGGGAAACTGAATCGCGCCGACCGAAAAGGTGACTTGTTCCCCCTGTAAGTATTGAAACTCACCAATATCGCTGGTGGTGCCATCGGTTTGGCTGTCGGTTTGATAATGGATCCCGGCAACTGGGCTGTCCCTAAAGATCCCGGTTAATTCGGCATTAGCATTGGTTTCACAGGTGACGAGGGCGGTTTCGGCATTGCTTTGGCTTAAGGTGCCGCTGCCATTGGTGACGGTACAGGTTTGTGCCGTTGGCTGCGTATTAACGGTAATGGCAAAGCTAACGCCTTCATTCTGCATATTCGAAAATGCAAAGGCCTTATCTGTGCCATCACTTTGAACAGAAAGCGTTTCTACTGTCTGGCCATTGGTTTGTAGGGTGAGTTTTAGAGTGTTGGTCAGCCCTTTTACTGTCCCTTTAATGGCAAACTGTTGGGATTCAATGGGGCTAGGATCTTCATCGTCATCATCACCGCCGCCACAGGCACCGAGCGTGAGACCTAAGAGAATGGGAACCGTGAGTCGATAGATTGGCTTCATTATGTAAATTCCTTTTAGGCTACTGAGCAAATATCAGCAACAACTCGCTATCCCACATAGCGGGATGGTCGTTAGTCATCATTGGGGCACGGGCGATAGCGATCGGCAGAAGGGTTCAGGTGCTGAACCCTGAACAAGATATAAATCCTCGGGAGGGATTTTGTCTTTGAAACTTATTGAATGTTTTTGAAAATGAATAATATCAATAGATTGAAGCAAAATTTGTTGAGGTTGAGCGCGGCTTTACTCCATGCCTTCGTCGGCATAACGGATGAGTGGCATCAAGTGTTGATATAAGTCTTCGGCTTCGACGGCGATGTCCTGCGCGCCATGTTCTCGGGCTTTTTGCCTTAGCGCCTCGGAGGGCATGATAGTGTAGAGGTAAATGGGCGTGTTAATGCCACGCTCGCGGATTGCCTGCATCAGCTTCAGACCGGCGAGGGGATCTGTACCCCGGCCCATGTCGGTAATAATAGCATCGTAGCTATACAAACTCAGCAGTGTGAGTGCATCGCTGCTGGTTTTGGTGGTGTAAACCCCAATCTTTTTTTGCTCTAAAAACTGGCGCTCGGCCTGATTATTTTCCGGGTGATCATCGACCCACAATATGCGTGCTTTTACGTTTTGCGGCTCGGCCAACACTAATTGGCCGTTGCGTTCAGCCTGATTGTGATAGAGCAGGGCAAGCACTGCGCTCGACAAGATACCAATCAAGACTAATCCCGGCAGGGTGAAATAGGGCTTTTTTTGCGCGGGTTGAAGTGTATTCGAGTTGGCTGCGCTGGTGGCGTTATCTGTTATTGCGAGTGAGTGGTCTTGAGCGGCAAAACTATTAGCGACGGCATCGGAGCGAATAATGGCGGCGATATCGGGGGAGAGCCGATACCCTCGGCCATGCAAGGTTTGAATAATGGGCACCTTAAGGCCCGCTGCCTCAAATAATTTACGGGTATCAGAGATTAATCTTGCGACGGACCAACTGCTCACCACTGTATTGGGCCAAATATGTTCGAGCAAGCAGGCCTGATCGCAATGGGCGGGATAGGCGTCGATTAGCTTTGCGAGTAACAGGATAACGCGCTCGTCACAGTGGAGCCTTTGGTTGTTGCAGAATAAGGTTCGGTTCTGGGTATCCAACACAAAAGCGTTAAAACAATAATGCATTCAGGTCCCTTGGCATCGAGTCATACTTTAGTTGTTAATAAATTGTATCGATCAATTCAAGTCAAACTTGGCCCTCGAGTCAAATGAATTGTCTGTGATTGAGCTCAAACTCGTGGCATGCCTTGGGCGCTTCTTCTGTTATACTGCCCCCTCGATTTTTTGGAGGCGAGAATGGACGTATCTTCTTTACTAGACGGCCTGAATGATAAACAGCGCGAGGCTGTCGCGGCACCGCAATCCAGCATGTTAGTGCTTGCGGGCGCAGGCAGTGGTAAAACGCGGGTGTTAACCCACCGTATCGCGTGGTTAATGCAGGTTGAACAGCAGAGTCCTTACTCGATTTTAGCCGTGACGTTTACCAATAAAGCCGCGGCCGAGATGCGTGAGCGGGTGGAGAAGGTCGCTGGCACCAATATGGGACGGATGTGGATTGGTACCTTCCACGGGTTAGCGCATCGTCTGTTACGCACTCACTTCCAAGATGCGGGATTACCGCAAAGCTTCCAAATTCTCGATTCGGACGATCAGCTGCGTTTGCTGAAACGCATCCTTAAAAGTTTGAATCTGGATGAAAAACAATATCCTCCCCGTCAGGCGCAGGCCTATATCAATGGCAAGAAAGACCAAGGCTTGCGGCCCAAGCATATCGATGCGGGTGGTTTTCCGATTGAGCAAAACCTGCTGAAGATTTATCAGGTTTATCAAGAGTCTTGCGACCGTGCAGGTTTAGTCGACTTTGCCGAAATCCTGCTGCGTGCCCACGAGTTATGGCTCAATAAACCGCATTTACTGGCGCATTATCAGGAGCGTTTTAAGCATATTCTGGTGGACGAGTTTCAGGATACCAACGCCATTCAATATGCCTGGATCCGTGTGTTGGCCGGCCAAACTGCCAACGTGATGATAGTGGGTGACGACGACCAATCCATTTACGGTTGGCGCGGCGCTCAGGTTGAAAACCTGCACCGCTTCCTGCGGGATTTCCCGACGGCGACTACGATTCGCCTCGAGCAAAATTATCGCTCCAAGGGCAATATTTTGAAGGCGTCGAACGCCCTTATCGCCAACAATCCCGAGCGTTTAGGTAAAGAGTTGTGGACCGACGAAGCCGATGGTGAGCCGATTTCGCTCTACTGCGCCTTTAACGAAATGGACGAGGCGCGCTTTATTGTCGGCCGTATCAATGATTGGTACGAAAAAGGCGGCAATTTAAGTGACTGCGCGATTTTATATCGCTCGAATGCCCAGTCGCGTGTGCTCGAAGAAGCCTTATTACACAAAGGCTTAGCCTATCGTATTTACGGTGGCCTGCGCTTCTTCGAACGCCAAGAGATTAAAGATGCTATGGGTTATATGCGTCTAATCAGCAATAAAAATGACGATGCCGCCTTCGAGCGCGTGGTCAATACACCGCCCCGCGGCATTGGCGATCGCACCTTAGATATTCTGCGTTCAACCGCCCGTCAGCAGGAACTCACCCTGTGGCAGGCTTGTTTACGTTTGCTGGATGAAAAAGTGCTCGCTGGCCGCGCCGCCTCTGCGGTACGTGGCTTTATGGATCTTATCGTCACCCTGCAGGAAGAAACTCAGGATATGGCGCTGTACCGGATGACGGACACAGTGATCCAAGCCTCTGGGCTCAAGGCCATGTATGAGGCGGAGAAGGGCGAGAAGGCCCACGCCCGTATCGAAAACTTAGAGGAACTGGTCACTGCGGCGCGCACCTTCGAAATGCCAGAGGAGCTCGAAGATATGGGCGAGCTCAACGCCTTCCTATCTCATGCGGCCTTAGAAGCTGGTGAGGGGCAAGCAGATGCCTTTACTGATGCGGTGCAGCTGATGACCCTGCATTCGGCCAAGGGCCTGGAGTTTACCATGGTCTTTATGGCGGGTGTCGAGGAGGGGATCTTCCCGAGTCAGATGGCGCTCGATGAGGGCGATAGACTCGATGAAGAGCGCCGCCTTTGCTACGTGGGCATGACCCGCGCCATGGAAAAACTCTATATTACCTACGCCGAATCACGCCGTATTTACGGCCGGGAAAACTATGCCCGTCCATCGCGCTTTATTAAGGAAATTCCGCCGCAATATGTGGACGAAATTCGCTTAAAGGCGCAGGTGTCAACGCCGATGGCCAATAATCGCTTCAGTGCGCAAAAGTCGGCGGTCGCCAACGATACTGGCTTTAGTGTCGGCCAAAGGGTGCATCATCCCAAGTTTGGTGACGGCAAAGTGACTAACTTCGAAGGCAGTGGCGCACAGGCGCGGGTACAGGTGAATTTTAGTGATTTTGGCAGTAAGTGGCTGGTGGTCGCCTACGCGCGTTTAGAGGCGCGTTGATTGACGCCAATGTCATGATTTTGTGACAGCTTGAGTCTGCACAAATTCGCTTAAAAGGTAGCTAGGGTATATGATGCTTAGCCTGAAACGTCAACACGCCCTAGCAACCGAGATAAAAAATTAGGTTTGGGAGTAGCTAGTTAATGAATCTAAAGCAGAAGTGGGACGTGTATTCCCGCCTGACTCGACTCGACCGTCCTATCGGCACCTTGTTATTGCTCTGGCCCTGTTTAATGGCGCTAGTGTTAGCTGCGGGTGGAATGCCCGATATTAAAGTGTTGATTATCTTTATTATCGGTGTGGTGATCATGCGCGCCTGTGGCTGCATTATTAACGACTATGCCGACCGCGACCTCGACTCCCACGTTGAACGCACTAAATCCCGTCCCCTCGCCAGTGGCGAAATCAGCACCAAAGAAGCGCTATTGCTGTTTGTGATCTTAGGTTTAGCTGCTTTTGGTTTAGTGTTACTGCTCAACGGTTTAGTGGTTAAGCTCTCTGTTGTCGGCATTATCCTCACCATTATCTACCCCTTTACTAAGCGGGTAACGAACATGCCGCAGATGTTTTTGGGCGTGGTGTGGAGCTGGTCTATTCCCATGGCCTATGCGGCGCAAACCGGTGAAGTGCCCATCGAAGCCTGGTGGTTATTTGCCGCCAATTGGTTCTGGACTGTGGCCTACGACACTATGTACGCCATGGTCGATAGGGATGATGACTTAAAAGTCGGTATCAAATCGACCGCGATTTTGTTTGGCCAATACGATCGCCAAATCATTGGGTTATTTCAATTTGCCGCGCTGCTGTGTTTTATCGCCGCGGGTTGGAGTGCCGACCGTGGCCTGCTCTATGGTCTAGGACTACTTACCTTTGTTGGTTTTAGCACTTACCAACAGATGTTGATTTTTGGCCGCGAAAGAGCTCCTTGCTTTAAAGCCTTCCTCAACAATAACTGGGCGGGATTAGCACTGTTTGTTGGTTTAGGCGCCGATTACCTGTTTTAAGTTTCCCTCTCCGTTTGTATGAGTGCTATCAGGCGTGTCGCCTGATAGCCGCTCAAAACTCATTAAAAGCCTGCTCAACGTTCAACTCATTGACTCGATACGCTATTCATCTGCGACGGCAGACTTGTCGAATCTAGAGCGTCAGAAGCTTTATCCTCAGAAGCTTCGGCCTCAGAAGATTGAGTCTCTGCACATTGGTAAGCATTTCCCATCATAGTCACTGAGCCTAAAAACTTAAGCGGTTGATAGAGATAAACCGTATCGGCGCCGAGGGCATGGCTTTTGATACGCAGCTCGTTGAGAGTACCCCACACCATATCCCTATCACTGTGTAACCAATAGTCATAGAAATGTCCCTGTGAACCAATGACAGTGCCTTTATAGGTACAGTTTTCAATAGCGACAGAGTTTTCCCATAATATTTTAACCTGTGCCGACTCCTCGGTTGGAAAAGTCACACATGCGGTCAAATTAATACCGAGTAATAACAATAATATTGCACGAAAATTCATTAATATATTGCTCAATTCCAATATTGAATAAAGATGGAATAATTAAATAGATAAGTCTTACTTACGACCTAATACTTTAATACCCGCTTTACTGCGGTCTGAATTTCCATATACCTCAATTTTTTCACACAGCGGCGCGCACCGAGTGATTTCCACTCCGAGTGTTTATCCTTTTCGATATCGGTATCAAAGCGGACGGTACGGGTTTTATCATCCCCATAGGTCACTACGACGCGCTCAACGCTGACATCTCTTTCTGCCTTGATTTTAATGTACTTTGCTTGTCTACAAATGATAAGCGGGATGGTGGCAGGATGATCACCTATGCCGAGTAACAGGGTTCGACCTAGGGTGATTTCATCGTCCTTATCATCTTTTGCGTGGGCAACGGATGTGGTGAACGCGAGTAGTAAACAAAGAATGAGTCGATGGATGATGGTCGTCGAAAATAGACTGGATTTTAATAACATTATGGCCTCCAAAAAATGGGGGCGAATCATAAGGGATTTAAATATCCCTAAATAGTTTTTTAATTGGTGAATGCGGCGGATATCACGTGATTTTTTAGGAAGTTTCGATAAGTGTTTTTTACTTTGATACAAATGTCATTGTTATTTTGGTTATATTATTTTTGTTTTTAATTAGACTGAAATATCCATTAAATGATGACATTTTATCATCCTATTTAAAGGGCTGATTTAAAGTGCCAATTTTTCACTATCGGCCAAATGCTGTATGTCGTATGCATTTTTCTGGTAGATTGTGACAACTCGTACTCGGCTCGCTCGCTTATCGCCGTATTCGCGGTAAGCAAGACTGGCGCGAGTGGCTACAGGATTTATTCAATGGAGGTGAAGTATGCCGTGCCGACTAACACAATTGTTTGGGATCCAGTTTCCGATTATTCAAGCCCCGATGGCGGGCGTGCAGGGTAGTGCACTGGCGATTGAAGTATCGCAGGCGGGCGGATTGGGCTCCTTGCCCTGTGCCATGTTATCCCTCGAGGCGCTTGAGGCTGAGTTAACCGAAATCCGCAGCAATACCACTAAACCTATCAATGTAAATTTTTTTGCCATAGTGAGCCTTTACCGCAGGCGGCCAAGCAAGCGGCTTGGCTCGAACAGCTCTCGCCCTATTTCACTGAATTTAATCTCGACCCGAGTGCGCAGCCCGCTGGCGCCCAGCGCACACCCTACAGCAAGGCGCAGGCCGAGGTGTTAGCCAAATTTAAGCCCGAGGTGGTGAGTTTTCATTTTGGGCTGCCCGATGAAGAATTGCTGCTGGAAATCAAATCTTGGGGCTCAAAAGTTATCTCCACGGCGACGACAGTCGAGGAGGCACTTTGGCTCGAGGCTCGCGGCGCCGATGCGATTATTGCCCAAGGTCTAGAGGCGGGCGGGCACAGAGGGCACTTTTTATCCGAGGATTTAACCGAGCAGCAGGGGACTTTTAGTCTATTACCGCAGGTGATTGCGGCGGTGGATATTCCGGTGATTGCCGCCGGCGGCATTGTCGATGCCACCACAGTGCGCGCTGCCATGGCGATGGGCGCTTCGGCGGTGCAAGTGGGGACGGCCTATTTACTCTGCCCCGAGTGCAATACCAGCAGCATTCATCGTGAGGCGCTGCAAAGCGACGCCGCTCAGCATACGGCACTGACTAATTTATTTTCCGGTCGACCCGCTCGCGGCATAGTGAACCGCTTGATGGCCGAAATGGGACCGATAAATGAGGCTGTGCCAGATTTCCCCTTGGCATCCTCAGCCGTTGCAGGCTTAAGAACGGCGGCGGAGCGGCAAGGATTTGGTGATTTTAGTCCGCTATGGTGCGGCCAAAATGCCAGTGGTTGTCGAAACATTCCCGCAGCCGAGCTGACGCGGCAGCTGGCTTTAGGGGTGATGGGGTTATTATCTAGCTGATTATTTCTCACTCAACCTTGTCTCCATGGCCGTCACTCCCCATATCACTACTAAGCCAAGTGAGGAGTTTGGTGTTCATTATCATGGGGATGAGGTGTATCGAGCCGCATCCCTATATTGAATATGCTCGTTGATAGGGATGTTAAATGCTAAAAATCCGACTTAGACGCCAAGCTAAATACCGTATTGCCTTTCTGGTACTGATGATTGCGGTATATGTCCTAGGCTTTCATTTGCTGCCGGAGCAGCTTACAAACACGCGCGAAACCTTATCCTTAGCCGTAGTGACGGTGCTCTATTTTGTGTTGTTGCCAGTGCTTTATTGGTATTGGATTATCAAAATAGGTGCGCAAAAGCCGTGGAAGATATTGGTTGTGTTAAGTTTGAGTAGCCTGATGGCTAGGCTTAGCTATCCACATGAAGTGGCTGAGTATTTCGAGTTTATCGCTTGGCTACGTTACCCCATTATTGCGGTATTACTCATTATTGAGCTGTACTTGATGGTGAGCATTATTAAGGGCTTATGGCAGGCGAGAAAGGCTTCGGGAGATCCAAGATTAACTATCGTTGAGCAGTATGTCGCAATGGCGCAGCCTGAGCCGAGTGCTGAAACGGAAAAAATAGAGTCAATTCATCCCGACAAGCCGTCAGAGTCTGGTTTGCCGCCAAGTGCCGACGAGAAGAGGTTAACATTGGGGTTGATCCTCGCCACTGAGCCCGCCAGTTGGTATTACGCTATTCCTTACTTTTCCCGTCGTCACCCAGAGGCCATTGGCTCACTCAACTTGCTCAGCGCTAAGCCTTGGCATGCCTTGGTTATCATCGTGGGGTTAATGGCCGCCTCAGCGGTGAGCTACAGCTTACTCGATGGAATAAGCCATATTGCGGCACTATTTGTTTCGGGGTTGCTTTTGTACTCCATCCTATTAATGGCGGCAAATTATCGGATCAGCCGTTATTACTCGCTCTACCAAAGGGCGGGTAAGCTCATCATTAATAACGGTATGTGGGGCTTTATGGCCGTTGATTTCACGCAGATTAGTGAACTGAAATTAGGGCACTTTAGCAGTTCTGTGTCGCAGACCTCACAGGGGACCCCACGCCTAGTGACGTACCCGAAATCTTAACCCTAGGTCGTGGTGAGGCGAATGTGCAGCTGATATTTAAACGGCCACAAGTTTATTACGGCGGGATGGGGCAATTACCTGAGTCATTGACTGTGGTTAACTTAGTCGTCGAGGCCCCTCAAGCGTTAGCCGATACCTTAACCCCAAGTGTTGTGCTAGATAAGGTATCGTAGCGAGAAGAAAATGAGTTCGCGGCCTTGGTGCAATCGGCGCGTCGCTTCTGCTCAAATAGGCTTATATTTTACATGGCTAAAATATAAGCCTATTCATTTATACTGGCGGCCGGGCGGCTCAGTCCTGCAATGCCGCTCTGCTTCACTTGGTATTTGTTCTCAGTAATTGCTTATGTCACTGGCTGAATATCACGACCAACCCTTGTGGTTGCGAGCGATCTCCACCTGAAAGGATAACGCTAATGTTGTTACGTCGAATCATAGTTACCTGTCTCGCCCTTATCAGTTTTTCCACTTTTGCTGCCGATAAAAGCTATCAAGATATAGTGCTAAAAACCTATCCAGATCAACAGCAAACCTCCTTAAAAAACATCGCTGGCGATAAGCCGATTTACCTTAAGTTTTGGGCAACTTGGTGTCAGCCCTGTATGGAGCAGATGCCGCATTTTGAGGAATTGCAGAAAAAGTATCAGGACAAGGTCAATATCCTTGCCCTGAATATCAATATCAACGAAGAACAACCTAAGATAGCCGAAGTGATCTCACGTTTCGGTCTGACTATGCCAATCTGGCTAGACAACGAGGGCGAATTGGGTGTGGCCCTAGGCTTGGTCGGGACGCCCTATAGCGTGTTAATCAATCGCGCGGGCGAAGTGGTTTACACTAGCCATGAGTCGGATGCGAACCTCGATAAATTTATCGATATGTTGGCCAATGGCCAAGAACTCACGGCACAAACTACAGATGCACCAAACCCTGAACAAACGGCTAAATTGCTGAAACCTTGGGAGCAAGGTGAGCATTTACTGTTTTTTACCGCCACTTGGTGTGATTGGTATTTGGCAGAGAGTCGTCCTGAAATGTCTAAGGCCTGTGTTGCCGCCCAGAAAGATTTAGACAACCTAGCGCAACAGTTGCCGAACAAAGCTTGGCATGGGGTGGTGAATCATCTGTGGACGGACGATAAAGCCCTCGCCGATTTTAAACAGCTCTATCCTTCACGCGTCGATTTTAGTATTGATGAATTAGGCGTGCTGTTTAATCACTTTAGTATCCGCAACATCCCGACATTGCTTTGGGTGAAAGACGGTAAAGTCATTGAGCGTATTACCGATTTTAGCCAACCAGAGAAAATTGTCGCAAGGCTCAAGGTTGCGCCATAGGGATTTTCAACCATTTGGCCTTCGAGACATTCGAAGGCCTTTGGGGATACAAGTAGCACTGATACACTACTCACGCTTTAGTTAAATGTCGTTGCCCATGGAAAGCACTGCGCAATAAACTGGCTCACAGAATGGGGAACACCCAAAGGCTGGTTGTTGCTTGGCACTCTGCCAAGTTTTCCACCTTGTTGTTGGATTCTATTGTGGGAGTTTGTGGATGGCACAGATTATCAGTAATGCTGCGGTGGGTCGTACCCTATTGATTTTATTGCTGTGTGCTGGTGTTTTCTTTTTTATCGACTTTTTAGTGCCCGCCTTGGCCGCCCTGATCGTCTGCTTCTCCAGTTGGCCGCTGTATCAAAAATTAATGGCTAAATGCGGTGGTCGCTCGGCGTTGTCAGCCACCATAGCTTTAGTCTTGATTATTCTTGGGCTTATCACGCCGCTGATTTTTGTATTTTCCTATGCTTTACAAGAGATTAGAGCCTGGGTGGAGTGGCTGGTGTATGCCAACCAGCATGGCGCTCCCGTGCCGCTGTGGATTAAGGATCTACCTTGGATTGGCGAGTGGCTCACCCTGCAATGGCAGCAGTTTATCGGTGAACCCCATGAGCTGGGCAAGATAGTCAGCGCGATCAGCGGCCAGAATCTGAGTGGTATTTCCCGTTGGGTACTGCAATTGGGCTGGAATACCTTGGGCCTGTTGCTGACCTTGCTGTTTATGCTGATCACCTTGTTTTTCTTATATAAAGATGGCGAATCGGTGGCTAAACAGTTGGATATTGTTGGCGAGCGCATTCTTCCTGCACGCTGGCATAGGTTCTCCCGCGTGGTGCCTGCGACTGTGAGTTCAACCGTTATAGGCATGACACTTATCGCCATCGGCGAGGGCATAGTGTTGGGGATTGCTTACTGGATTGCTGGTGTACCTTCGGCCGTGGCCTTTGGGGTGTTGACCGCGTTTATGGCCTTAGTGCCCGGTGGTGCGCCAACCATGTTCACCTTGATTTCACTGTACTTAGTCGGCACCGGCGACATGACAGCAGGGGTGGGCTTATTCCTCTGGGGCAGTATCGAACTGTTTATTGTCGATAAAACGCTGCGACCTAATTTGGTTGGCGGGCCAATCAAATTACCCTTCTTGCCGACCTTTTTCGGTTTGATTGGCGGGGTGAAAACCATGGGGTTTGTTGGTCTGTTTGTCGGCCCTGTGTTGATGGCGTTGCTGATTGCCATTTGGCGCGAATGGTTAAGGGACGATCCCAGTACCGAGCCTGACTCACCTGAGGTTCAGGCATCCGCATCCCAAGAGATACTGCCAAAGCATGCAGATTAAAGCTGGCCGTATGTCTGTTTGCGCTCTTCGGTGTAATACCACCAAGGTTTAGGGTCATCACCCGCCATAAAGCGGGTGATAGACAGAAACACATCCAGTACGCAGGGGTCGTGTCTTTGGCCGGTTTTGTCGCACAGAGTGCGATACATCTGGTAGGGATTTTGCCCCAGCAATTGCGCCGGTGTCTCTATGCCGAGCAGGCGTAAATCCGCCGCGCTCGCTTTACCTATATTCGGTAAATCCGTTAATTGCACGACCTTAGCGCGTACCACTTTTGCTGGATTCATTTGTTATCCCTATCCGTTGCACCCATGTTCTAGGAGTCTACCTCGTTCTGAAGCACTTGGTCAGACTTTCAATGGGTGACAGTGGTCGCTGGCTCGGCAAAACGTCGCTGCACTTGCAGTATTTGCGCCTTGCAGGCGATAAAGACCTGCGCCAACTGAGGGTCAAACTGAGTCCCTGAGTTTTCTTGAATGTAATCAAAGGCCTGCTCAGTACTCCACGCCACTTTATAGGGGCGGTCTGAGGTGAGTGCATCGAACACATCGGCAACCGCAGCAATACGGGCGCTTAATGGAATGTGCTCGCCTGCCAGCCCATGGGGATAGCCAGTTCCGTCCCATCGTTCATGGTGGTGGAGGGCGATTTCCTGCGCAAGGGATAACAAGGGATCGTTTTCGTCATCGAGGATCTGCGCGCCAAAACTGGTATGTTGCTGCATTTGCTGGCGCTCATCATCGGTTAACTTACCCGGTTTCGATAGGATCGAATCTGGGATACCAATTTTGCCGATGTCGTGCATCGGCAGCGCCGTAAAATACATCTCACACCAAGCTTGGGAGTCGCAGACTTGCTCGGCCAGAATACGCCCATAATGGCTCATACGGGAGATATGTAATCCCGTTTCGTTATCCCGATATTCTGCCGCCAGCCCAAGCTTTTGAATAATCTTATGGCGCGTCGATTCAAGCTCTTGGGTTCGTTGTTGAACCAGTGCTTCGAGCTGCCTTGCTTGATTGCTCAAGGCTAAATGGGTTTGAGTCCGAACCTTGAGTACCGCTGGGCTGATGGGTTTGGAAATATAGTCCACGGCGCCGAGTTCAAACCCGGTTTGCTCGTCTATGGTATCTGTCTTGGCGGTCACAAACACCACGGGGATCTTGCTGGTCACAGGATCGCGTTTGAGCCTGCGGCAGGTTTCGAAGCCGTCCATCTCAGGCATCATCACATCGAGTAGGATTAACTCTGGTAATGGATGGGTGCTGGCCAGTTTTAACGCTTTCTCACCCGATGTTGCGGCGCGGATCGTATAGTGCGCCGACAGGATCCCATGAATGATCTGAATATTGTCAGGAGTATCATCCACTACTAATAGGGTGGGCTTTGTTACAAATGGAGTCATGGTTTCGCCTCAACTGTGTCGGTTGGTTTCCCGTATTAATCCGGCGACGATGCTGAGAGAGCCTCAATTCGTCCCCGTTAATGCCAGTGCCAAACTAGGCGGTTAATGCTGCTTAATTCCATGAAGAATCAATATAACAATATGAAAATCATCATAAAAAATATGAAGTCTACATTTTCATTTTTCAGGTTATATGATGGCGGTAGCTGTAAGCTTGACGGAAAAATATTGCGGATTTAACGGCTGGTTAAATCTTGTACTAACAGGATAATACCCCAAAAAAATGTATCATGTTGTATCTTTTGGCCTGTTTTGTTCACACTTTTAGGTATTGATACTTTTTAGTTGATACGGTTTTTTTTACAATTGTTGTCTGTTTTATGAGCGAAAGCGCCTTTGGCCCGGTGAAACGCTGGCCAACAGAGTGCTCCATCCATGATCTCGGATCCCATAAGATCCTCCGTGTTTTAGCTGTTCGCATTTCGTCTTCTCATTCTTAATACACCATTCATACCAACGGGACGGTAAGAAACTTAACCTAAGAGGAAAAGTTATGGCCGTTTTTGGCATTTCATCAGGTCGTATACACAGGACCATTCGACAAGTCTTGGCCGCCCTCGGCTGGGGTCAATACCAAGCGCACCCTTGTAAGCCACTCGTTTCACTGGGCTATTGTGCGGGTCTCTTGCTGTTATCAGCCGCGCTACTGTCTGTATGGCCCAATGCTGCGCTGGCTAATGAGTCATCGATGCTGCAACATCGTCAGGCGCTGGCTCAGTTGACGCCGGCGCAAAAACTCGCCCATAGCCATAGGGTGAGTATGATCTTGGAATCCGATAGACCCTTTTGGCACCAAATCGCTAAGTTCGCCAGAATTGCGGCGATGGATCTCAATATCCAGCTCGACGTTGTTTACGGCGATGGCACGCCAGACACTTTGCTCAAGCTGGGCCGTGAGGCGATAGCTAACGATGTTTCTGGGATTATTTTTGTCCCCGTTGCTGGCAAGGGGCAGGCGCTTTTAACCGAGGCAAATCAGCAGCATATCCCTGTAGTCACCATCAATTCTGAATTTAGCCAAAGCTCATTGTCTCTGCGCACACAAAATGCCAACTGGATTGGCCGAGTGGCGATGAATAACAACAACCTTGGGCAAAACCTACTCGAAAAAATGTTTGAGCAGGAAAGCGCTGCCGAGCGCATGAATGTGCTGTTACTCGCGGGGAATAAAGATAATCACGATGTGCAAAAGCGTACAGCTGAGCTGAAAACTGCGGTCAACAAGCAATTTGCCAATGCCAAGCTCAAAGTAGTGAACACCGACTGGACGGCGCCTGCGGCGCGTGAGGCTTATCTTAAAGCCATACAGCAGGATCCTAATATCAATACCGTGATTGCCATGAATACCACTATGGCATTGGCGGTAAGCCATGAGGCCGAAGCCAATCCGCTGCGGCCCATTCCCCATATTGCTTCGTTAAGCTGGGATCATCAGCTCGCCCAAGGGATCCAAAAGGGGCTATCGCCGCGGGGGTCGGTGGCGTGGAGTTTCAGGGCGCATTTGGTCTCGTGCTGCTGTTCGATTATTTAAATGGGGTGGATATTCGCTCCAAGGGGGCGGAGTTTTTAATTACACCTTTGATCATCAGCCCTAATAACTATAACGATTACTATGAGTTACTCGACTTTGACTCACTGCAGCCCGATTTCGCCCGAGTCTCGTTGGCGCTCAATAAAAATCTGTTTCTGGTCGATTTTCGCCTAGGCGCGCTGATCCCGAATATGGATGTGCACCGCTTTATGAGCATGCTCACCGTAGAGGAAAGGGCCTTTATCAACAACAATCCCATCATCAGGGTGGGCGTGGATCCCCATTCTGCGCCGATTGATTTTATTGATGAAAACGGTATTCACCGCGGCATGATGGCGGACTATCTTGCCGAAATCAGCCGTGTGGTGCCGCTGATTTTCCAGACCTATAACGAAGGTTCCTGGCAGCAAGCGCTAGAGGAATTTAAGCAGCATAAAGTGGATATGTTATCGCTGGCCTCGGCAGGCTCTGGACGTGAGCAGTGGATGTTATTTACCGATGCCTTAAATCAGTATCCGCCGGTGATAGTGACCCACATCGAGGGCGAGCATCCCAACAGCCTTGAGAGCCTTAAGGGCAAATCGGTCAGCGTGGTAGCCGGTGATATTACCCACACGCAGCTACTCGAAGACTATCCCGACATAGTGCTGGTCCCCGTCAGTAACTTGGAGCAAGCCTTAACGGCGGTGGATAAGCGTCAGGTCGATGCGGCCTTCGTTAATTTCCCAAGTACAGCGCACTTACTTCAGTCGCCTCCCTTTAATCGCCTGCAAATTGCGGCGGCCAGTGACTACCGCTTTGGGATTTCGATGGGGGTACGTAAGGACTGGCCCGAACTGCAAAGCATTTTAGATAAAGCCTTTGCACAAATCCCGCAGGATAAGGCGCGCGAAATTCAGCACCGCTGGGTGAATGTGCAATATGACCTAGGGATAAAGAAGCAGAAAGTATTCGACTGGGCGGTGCGGATTGCCGTGGCGGTTTTGCTGGTGCTGTTTCTTTTTAGCTTGCGCAACAGACGATTAAATAAAGATATCGTGCAGCGGATCCACACCGAGCAGCAGCTAAGCCTAAGCATGCATAAGTTTCAAGCGCTGTTTGATTCGGCGGTCGATGCCTGTGTGATTACCGATAGTCAGGGGGTGATCATCGAGTGCAACAGTGCACTGCTGTCATTGCTCAAGTATCAGAGTAAACACCAACTCATTGGTCAGCGCACCTTAGTCTATTACCCCGAGCAGGGCGACGATGCTTTAAATCAGAGCGTGTTTGAGCAACGTCTGCAAACCGTGTTAGACCAAGGGCAGCTTAAGTTTGAGGCCGACTTTATTAACACGGCCGCCGAGGTTATTCACGTAGACGTGACACTCAAGCGTATCGAGCTCAATGGCGAGCTATTTGTGCTGGGGTCGTACCACGATTTGTCGGAACGAAAGTTAATGAATGCCCTGCTCGAGCGTGAGCGGGATTTGCTGAAACACGTGTTAGGCAGAAGCCCGATCGGGGTCTGGATCTGTATCGAAGGGGTTTGCCGTTATGTGAATGAGCAAATTACCGAGATGACGGGGCTAGAGGTGGGGCAATCGGTTTATCGGATTTTTGTGCAGCCCGATGACTACCGCTGCCATATCCGCGAATTGGATTTAAGCCAAGACAGTACCGTATTTGAGACGCAACTGTTTGATGCCCATGGCCAGCGCCGCGATGTGCTGCTGACCTCCTATCACACCGTGCAGGATGGCCAAAATGCTAACCTTTGTTGGGCTTTAGACATTACCGACACTAAGTCGATTCAGGACGAACTGGCCATAGCCAAAGAGGCGGCTGAGGCGGCTAACCACGCCAAGTCGGACTTTTTAGCGAATATGTCCCACGAGATCCGCACGCCGATGAATGCGATTCTGGGGATGTCGTATCTCGTGCTACAGACAGAGCTGAACAGTAAGCAGCGGGATTATGTGGGCAAGGTGCATCAAGCCGCAGGCTCGCTGCTGGGCATACTCAACGATATTTTGGATTTTTCCAAGATTGAGGCCGAGAAGATGGATATCGAATGCACGGTATTCGATCTCGACGATGTGCTGTCTAACTTGGCCAATGTAGTGAGTTACAAGGTCGAAGAGAAAAACATGGCGTTTATCTTCGATCTGCCGCCCGAACTGCCCCGTTATTACCATGGTGATGGCCTGCGCTTGGGGCAGATCCTGATCAACTACTGCAATAACGCGGTCAAGTTTTCCCACGACGACAGCAGTGTGGTGTTAAGTTGTCAGAGTACGCAACAGGGGGATGAGGTCGAGCTGACCTTCTGCGTGGAAGATTTTGGTATTGGTATTCCCGAGCAAAAACAAGGGATGCTATTTGGCTCATTCGAACAAGTCGATGCCTCGACCTCTCGGGAATATGGCGGCACCGGGCTTGGCTTGGCCATTTGTAAGCGCCTCGCCCATTTGATGGGCGGCGAGGTGTGGTGTGAGAGTGAGTTTGGCGTGGGCAGCCGCTTCTACCTCAGGATCACACTCAACTGTGCAGATACCTATGAGCCTAAGTCGCAATTCGATGCCTTAGCGGGCGAAACCGCTAAGTTAGTCGGGCTGCACCCTAGATTAGAAACGTTACTCACAGAACATGGGATATCGGCCCAAATGCAGGTCTCAGTGGCCGACCCTGATAGCGTGATTGAATCGCTTAACCACTCAGGTACACGCCAGCTTGTGCTCTGTGATTACAGTGCATTTAGCCCAGCGTTACTGGCTGCGCTAATGGCCAATCCCGATTCGCGGATGCTGCTGATTGGTAACCTTAGCGACCAAGACACCCTAAGGCCGCTGATTGAAAATAACCCAAGAGTGCTGTCACAAACGAAACCCCTGACGCCTATTGCCATAGGTAATGCCCTGTTATCCCTGCTGGGACACAACAATGAGCATGGCAGACAAGTGCAGCAGGACCACTCTCTGCACGCCCTGAAGACTCAGTTAGCGGGGGCTGAGGTGTTACTGGTTGAGGATAATCAGCTCAATCAGGAGCTGGCGGTAGAGCTATTACGCCAAGCGGGCGTGAATGTCACAGTGGCGAATCATGGGCTTGAGGCCATTGAGCGCATCGAGCTGCAGTACTTCGACTGTGTGCTTATGGATTGCCAGATGCCAGTGCTCGATGGTTACGAGGCGACTCGCAGGATCCGCGAATTGCCCGAATTTGCCAATCTACCGATTTTAGCCATGACGGCCAATGCCATGTCCGGTGACATTGAAAAAGCGCTGGCGGTGGGGATGAATGACCAAATTACTAAACCTGTGCATGTGAAGGATCTCTACACTGTGATGGCGCGCTGGATAACGCCAAAGCAGCGTAAACCTGTGCCCTTGGTATTAAAGCGAGCGAGCACAGGCCATGGCCTGCCGCAGCTCGATGGCTTACAGACTCACAATGGCCTCGCGCTTTGCGATCACAATGAGTCGCTCTACAGCCATTTGTTGGGGTTATTTCTCAACACCAGCAAGACACTGCTCGGGCAGCAACAGCGCGCCTGGCAGGACGAAAATGCCGATGAGCTGCGCTTAAGCTTGCACACCTTAAAGGGCGTTGCCGCCAATGTCGGGGCGGTGGAGATCAGCCGCCAAGCCGGTGAACTCGAGCAGCAATGCCACACGGCGCAGCAGAGTTTTACCGTGGAGTTACACGAGCAACTGTTGGCGCTACAAACCGAATTGCAGTGTTTGGTCAATGGCTTGGAGCTTTGGCATCAACAGCTCAACATTAAGGATGAAAGCTGTCTGGATGATGACGCCTTAACTGGGCTGATGGAGCAATTAGAAAACAGCCTGCTGGAATACAACACCAATGCCTTGGAATGGGTGAATAAGCTTATCCATGCGCCGCAGTTTCAGTCCCAGGCGAGTGTGCTTAAACAGTTAAAAATGGATGTTGAACTGTTTGATTTTGAACAGGCATTAACGCGACTGCACACACTTAAATTAGCGCAGGAGGAAGTATGCAGTTAGGTCAGATGCAGTGTTTGATCGTCGAGGATATGGATGCCCTGCGTAAGATTATGGCCGAGCAGCTGCGGCAACTCGGTTTTGGTCAAGTGTTACAGGCCGATTGCGGTCGCCAAGCCTTGGATGTCTTACAGCGTCATCAGGTAGAGTTGTTGCTGCTGGATTGGAGCATGCCCGATGGTGATGGCCAAGAGTTACTCGAGAGTCTGCGTCAGCAGGAAAAATGGCGGGACTTACCCATTATCCTCGTGACGGCCAATGCCCATCGAGGTTTAGTGGATGTGGCGATGCAATACCATGTCGCAGACATTATCGCTAAGCCTTTTAACTCTAAAACCTTGCAGGGCAGAGTGTTACAGGCGCTCACGCGTCGGCATAAACGCACTCAAGTCGCGTTATCTTCAGCGATGGCGGCCAAAGTAGAAACAACGGCGACAACTGAAACCGCACCTGCCTTGAATGTGGTGCTGGTGGTCGATGATATGCCGGATAATCTGGCCTTTATGGCGGGGCTCTTAAATGACGAATATAAGGTGCTGTTTGCCAAGGACGGTAAGGCGGCGCTAAAAATTTGCCAATCGGCGACGCCGCCCGATGCGGTGTTGTTAGATGTGATGATGCCCGAGATGGACGGGCATCAAGTGCTGCAAGCCTTGAGATCTGAGCCTAAATCGGCGCAGATCCCAGTGATCTTTGTCAGTGCCCTCGGTGAGGTTGAGCACCATCTACAGGGGCTTAGAGGCGGCGCGATAGATTACCTCACTAAGCCAGTACAGCCGGAAATCTTAAAGCTCAAATTGGCGAATGTGCTGACGCAAATGCAGCGCCAGCGGACATTACAGCAAGAGTGCGACGAGATGCAGCGTCTGGCACAGCTAAAAGACAATGCCGATGGCATCATGAGCCACGATCTTAAAAATCCGCTGGCGACCATCAGCGCGCTGGCGCAAAAGCTCGCGCAGGATAAAAGCTGTCCTAAGGAGTGGCTGCCCAAGATTAATTTGGTCGATGAACTGGCATTACAGTCGATTAATACCGTGAATTTGACCTCGGATATTCTGCGTATCGAGGCGGGGCAATATTCCTTAGATGCCGAGTGGTTTTCGGTGCATGAGATGCTTAAGCAGTTGCTGCAGGCGGCGCAGCTAACCTTTCACAGCAAACAGTTAGTGGCGTATTTGTTACCCGACGAAGACCCTTGCAGCAGCTTCGATGTGATGGGCGATCCTAAGCTCTGCCATCCTATGCTGTTCAATCTGCTAAAAAATGCCTTCGAGGCGGCGCGCCCTAAGACTAAGGTGGCGATTTCGCTATCGCGCCAGGAAGGTGATGTACTGATCGCTATCGAAAACACAGGCGCCGTGCCCGTCGATATCCGTGAACAGTTTTGGGAAAAATATGTCACTCAAGGCAAGGCCGAGGGGTTAGGCATAGGTACCTATGCGGCGCGTTTGTTTGCTCGGGCACAAAAGGGCGAGGCTAATCTCGTGGTGGATGATACTAAGTTACTGACTCGAGTTGAGCTACGTCTACCCGCCGCCGTCGATGCCGTGGTCGCCGAGTGATAAAGGCACAATAAAAAGGGCAAGCCTTAGCTTGCCCTTAGCGCATTAAAGTTTACTGATATCGACGTTTAAACCGTCCAAGTGTTTTAGGATTTCAGGATTCACATTGGTGTCGACACGCCCACCTAAGTGCTCTGCAAAAAACTGCTCAGTGGCGACAATCGAGGCCAGTTTATTGGCTCGCTTACTGAATCCATGTCCTTCATCTTTCGCCAGTATGTACTTAACAGGCAAAGACTTTTGGTACATCTTCTTAGCGATATTGTCCGATTCTATTTGGGTGACGCGTGGGTCATTCGCCCCTTGGATCAGCATCAATGGTGCCTTGATGTTATCGACATAGTTAATTGGCGAGCGTTTTTCCATATCTTGCTTCTGCTCGGCAATTTGTGGGTCACCCACCGACTCAAACCATTGGCCTAAATAGGGGCGCCAGTAGTCGGGGAAGGAATTCATCAGCGTCACTAGGCTCGATGGTCCCACATAGGCGATCACCGCTTGGTACAAGTCAGGCGTAAAGGTCGCGCCAGACAGCGCCGCATAGCCGCCGTAGGAGGCACCGAAGATCCCTAAACGTTGTTTATCGGCAATGCCCTGCGCCACTAAGTAGTTGGCTCCATCGGTGAGATCGTGCTGCATGCTGCCAATCCCCCAATTATTGTTACCTAAGTTTAAGAATTTCTTACCGAAACCCGTTGAGGCACGGAAGTTAGGTTGCAACACGGCATAGCCACGGTTTGCATAAAACTGGGCAATTGCGTGGAAGTAACCCGAGTCGAGCGTCCAAAAATCCCGTGCCCAAGGGCCGCCATGGGGCAGGATAATGGTCGGCAGCTGCGTCTGTTTACCCTTAGGCAGTGTTAAATAGGCTTGGATTTTCACCCCGTCCCGCGCGGTATACACAATCGATTGGCGTGGCGAGAGTTGATCCGCAGGAATGCTGGCCGGAATGTCGACTAACAGATGGATATCCCCAGTGGCGGCATTGTATTGATAGTCAGCTCCAGCTGCTCTGTCGCTGGCAACATGGATTTGCCACAGGTGGGTTTTCTCGTTCATTTCGCCAATCGTGATTTCAACATCTTGATTAAAATGACGATTAATCACATCCCAATGGCGGGCAAACTCGGCATCTAAGGGATAAACCCGTAAGCGACCACCGTAGTAAGCCACGGCTAATGGCTCGCCCGCATCGTTAAATTGCATCGAATAGACATCGGCCTCGTTATCAGGATCCTTGTGCAGCGTCTCATATTTACCCGTCATCAGATCGACTTTCAGCAATTCCTGTTTATCGCGATCGCCAATATTGGCGCTGATATAGGCGAGCTTCTTATCATCGTTCACTTTAAGAATATCGATGCTCTCGCCCTTGGCGCTTTGGATGATCTTGCGCCAGTTGCCGTCGATCAGCACATACAAGGCATTGGTGTTATCGAGATTACTGCTGCTGGCAATCACAGGTTTGCCCTGCTTGTTAAACTTCACTTGAGTAAAGCTCAGTTCGTTCTTCAGGATAGGGGTTAACTTGCCATCGTGGATGTTGAGCAGATAAATATCCATACGGCTCGAATCGTCGTGGTTGGCTTGAACAACCAGCAAATCAGGATTGTCTTTTACCTGCTCGAGCACGCTGTATTGCACATCGTCCTTATGGGTTAAGCGTTGCTCTTTGGCGGTGATCTTGCCCGCGTGTTCTTCAAAGCTCAGCTTGTAAATCTGGGTGTTCTCATTACCGCCTTTGTCCTTCATAAAGAACAGGTCATTGCCCTTGGCTGACCATTCGAAGTCGCGAATAGGTTCGGCGGAGGTGGTGAGTGGCGTAGCGCTGGCAAGATCGGCCTTATCGGCCATCAGGAAGATATTGCTTGCCCCTTGGTACTCCTTCACAAAGGCGAGCCACTTGCCATCGTCGGACATTTTTAAATGGCGAATGCTCTGCTCGTTAAAGAAGTTTTCGATGGGAATTAACGGCGCTTCGGTTTGTTGCGTCGCGGCAACTTGAGGTTGTGCATTTTGGGTATCAGCGGCGCTGCAACCCGTCAGTAGCAGTGCGGCGGCAATGGCAGCACTGCATAACTGACTCGTGAATGGAAATTTTTGCATTGTCGTCACCTGAGTGTATTGAAATTGAAAACATGCTAATACGAAAATTAATTATCGTAAAACAATAAATTTATATTTCTTTGTAATATTTTTTGTCGAAGGATTATACTGGTGTTCGTTCGCTAAGAATTATCTAGGGTGATGTTTGGGTGAGTTGATGAATCAAAATTTTAAAAAATTAATAAAAATCAGTGAGTTTTGCCGCTGGCTGGTGCTCTTTTCTGCGGTAGCCATTGTTGGCTACCTGTTTTATTGCTATTGGGCCTACGACGATATTCGCTTCAATAGCAGTAACACCCAGTTGCTCGAGTTATGGCACCTCGCAAGCGCCAACAGAATGCTGTTGCTTGCAATGTTAACTCCTTTATTTATCACATTTTTATTAGGAGTGTATTGGCTGCAACGGCTCTTATCCTGCTATCAACGCGGCCTGTTTTTCAGTGATGAGAGTATGAAATGTTACCTATGGCTAGTGTGGTTAAAAGTGGCGGCCTTAGTGTTTGAGATGCTGCAAACCTTAGGGATAGGTATCTATCATCAGTCGTTTTTTGAAGAAGGTCGTATCGAACTGGTGCTCGATTTTGGCAATATATCGACGATTTTACTGATGTTGCTGATCGTGTATTTGCTTAAAGCCGCCCGCGATTATGAGGCGGAAAACCAAGAGTTTGTTTGATTTTGAATATTATCGTTAATTTAGACGTCATGATGGCGGTGCGAAAGGTGAGCTCTAAGGAGCTGGCCAAAGCGGTGGGCATTACCGAGGCTAACTTGTCGCTGTTAAAACGGGGCAAAGTCAAAGGGGTGCGTTTCGATACCTTGGCGAGTATTTGTGAATACTTGGCCTGTCAGCCGGGGGATATTTTGGAATACCGCAAGGATGCCGAACAAGACGCGTCGGACTAAGGGAAGCGGCCTAGGCTGCATGCTGTTTCTACATGCTGTGCAGCCTAGGTTTGCGGTGTTACGCTTTTACTAACTGAGTTAAATCCGCAGGGCGATAGTACACCGACTTTAATACCTTGCCTTGGCGCACGACTTTACCGGCCATTTCCACATCCTTGGCGCATTTGGCGATGATAAACTCGCCTTTTTTGCTGCCAACGATTTCAACGCCTTGCTCGGCATAGAAGGCGATAGTTTCTGTCAGTTCCTGCTCATTACGGCACACTTTGCTCATGTTGCTCGAATGCACTTCATCCCAGCAGGCGATAAAGTCGATTTCACGGTTTTTAGCTACACACAGCAGCAAGTCGATAAGGTAGCTGATCTCTAGGCGGTCACTCATTTGAGCCGCGCCTAAATGCACTAAACGCCCCATTAATACATACACAGAATCGACAATGGCATCGGCCTGTTCGATACGGCTATCGGCCTCGGCAAGTTCGGTTAATTCTTCAATAATCAGTGAAGTATGTAGCGTGTCGGCCTTTTCATCCAAGGAGTTGGCATCGTTGACGGCGAGGTCGAAGGTGCTGCGAAACTCACTGATATCACGGTACAAGTGGTCATAAATAGGTTGAGTTAAACAAGTGAGTTTCATCGGGAAGCCTTAGATTTTATCAATGGGTTTTACGAATGGATTTGCAAAATCGATTCATGGATAACAGCGGCAATTCTAAAGAAAGGTGGCGCAGAATACAAAGCGAGTCCGCCTTGGGGTAAAAATACCCGCTGCCAAATCGGGGAGCAGCGGGCTTCGGCAAAGATTTAGGGTGGGGTACCGAACGGAGATTTGATTTCATGGATTGGCTAAGTCAAAACCCACTTAGCCCTTCAGTGCTGTGCTAATGAGTGCCGAGCGAAATTACTGGGCATATTTGGCGATAAGCTTATCTAAATAGGGCGCAACCTCTTTATCGGTCCAATCGAGATAGCCACGGACAAAACCGACTAGGTTGCCTTTAGCATCAAAAACATAGGTCGCAGGGACAACGTTGGCAGGGATGATCTGCTCGATGTTTTTTCTGGGTCGAGCCAAGTGCGGTAGTTGCTAAAGCCATGCTGATCCAAAAATGGCCGTACATCTTTTACTTCTTCATCAATCGAGATGGGCACTATGGCGATGTTCTTATCGACATATTGTTGCTGGAGTTTTTGCAGCTCTGGAATTTCCCGTAAGCAGGGCACGCACCAAGTCGCCCACAGATTCACTAAGGTCAGTTTGCCTTGGTGTTGTTTTAAGCTGTGTGTCTGCCCAGCTTCATCGATAAAAGGCACTTCGGGCACGCCGCGGGCATGCTGCATCTCGATAAAGCCGGTCATGACTCTGGGTTTAGGGATGGGCTCACCCGTGTCATAGAGTTTGTTTTGCAGTGAATGGGCCTGAACGGCGCAGCACAGCAGCCATGCGGTGCAAAGGAGAGCGAGCTTGGCGATGTAAGATTTCATGGGGTTATCCTTCTATTCAAACTTAGCAATAGGGTAAAAGTGGCTATCTTCTAGGGGCTATGCGTAGGAGCTATGCGTTTGGGACTTGTGGCCTGCGCTTTAACAGCGCAAACCCTAAGCCAAATCCTGCGGCTAACAGCACGAGCGGGCCGAGCCAGAGTGCCAGTGTGGCGGACTTAAATTCGGGCTGATAACGGATTTTTTCGCCATAGCGCTGCACCATAAAATCGAGGATCTCATCCCGCTTATAGCCTTGTTCCAAAAGTGAAAAGATTTGTCCTTTCAGCTCATGGGCAATCGGTGCTTGCGATTCAAATAAGGTTTGATTAGTCGCCATGGGGCAGCGCAGCACTTTGCTGATCTCTATGGCTTGCTGTTGATAGGAGGCGCCAAGGTTGGGGGCCTCCTGCGCCGTGGCGAGAAACGTCGCGCCGCCAAAGCAGAGGCTCAGCGACAGCAACCAAAACAACAGGCTCAAATAGGGCGAGCGAAACAGTGGGTTCATAACGTCATTGTCTCCTGTGGTGAGCGACTTACATTCAGCGCCTTTGTTTGTGCGACTCTGTGGCCTTGTTTGATTGGCCAAGCGGCAATCGCGCCCGCAAGCATCATCAATAAAGCACCCAGCCAAATCCAGGTCGCCAAGGGCTTATAGCTAATGCGGATCAGGTATTCGGTGTCGCTCAGTTGTAGCCCCATAGAGACATAGAGATCCCGCCAAAAACCATGGTCTATACCCGCATGGGACACTTCCATGCCATTGCTATGAAAGGTTTGTCGCTGTGGATGGAGGTAACCCAGCACTACGTCATCCTGCTTGGCTGCGCGGATACTGATATTGGCTTGAATCGCGCTAAAACTTGGGGTTTCTACAGGTTCTGTGCTTTCGTAGACCAGTACATAATCGGCAAGTGGTTTACCTTGGCCAGGCCCCATACGCAGCAAGGCTTCCTGCTCGAAAAACGATACTGAGGTCGCGCCGATAATGCTGACCGCCACACCCAAATGGCCGACTAGCATGGCTAATCTGGCGCGCTTTGATGTTGTCGATATGGCGGGCTTAGGTGGCGTCAATGCTTGGGATGTCACTGTTACACTCACCCCAAGACAGCAGAGCAAAAACAACGCGCTGGCGCAGCCAAGGAATAGGAAGAGAGCTCCATCGGTTTGGGTTTGATAACTCATTAGCGCCGCGATAATCACAATGGCGATAAAAGGCAAGGCTAATACCTTGAGTGGCTTGCCGCGCGATTGTCCCCAAGCAATTAACGGCGCTATGCCCATTAGCATCACCGCGATAAAGGTCAGTGGGACAAAAATCGCATTAAAGTAAGGGGCGCCGACCGACAGAGTGCCTAAGCCTAACAACTCGTATAGCAGGGGATAAAAGGTGCCCAACAGAACGGAAAAGGCTGCAACCACCAGTACTATGATGCCAAGCAGTAACAGTGTCTCTTTGCTCAATAGGCTAGGGCTTACCTCATGCTTCAAGGCTTGGGCTTTGAGCGCAAAAATCAGCAGCGCCGCACCGACAAACAGCACCAATAAACATAGGATTGACATGCCTCTGGTGGGATCCGCCGCGAAGGCATGTACCGATTGCACTATGCCGGAACGCACCAAAAAGCTGCCGAGTAAGCTCAGCGAGAATGCCAAGATGCACAAAAATAGCGTGGTGAGGGCAAAGCCTTGGGTCTTTCTGGTCAGCACTAAAGAATGCACCAGCGCTGTGGCGACTAGCCAAGGAATAAAAGAAGCATTTTCAACGGGATCCCAAAACCACCAACCACCCCAACCCAATTCGTTATAGGCCCACCAAGAACCAAAGGCATTGCCTCCCGTGAGGAAAATCCACGCCAGTAATACCCAAGGCCGCAAGTATTCGAGGTGACGATGCACTAATGCGCCACCCAGTAGGGATGACAGCGCCGCGGCAAAGCATACCGTCAGCCCGACATAGCCTAAAAACAGCATAGGTGGGTGCAGTATGAGGCCAATGTCCTGCAATATCGGATTGAGGTCGCGCCCTTCAATGGGGATGTTAGGTAGTAATCGGGCAAAGGGATTGGAGGTAAAGAGTAAAAACAGATTAAAGCCGAGGATAACGAGCGCGAGAATCGCCAGTAGCCGTGCAAAGTAGGCTTTATCAGTCTGCACATCGGCGTTATCTAAGTCGACGAATTTACCCGCTTGGCGGCAATTGATGATGGCACCCCATAACGCGATGGCGAACACCCAAAACAGCATAGAGCCTTCATGGCTGCCCCAGACTGCGGCAATTTTATAACCGAGGGCGAGTTGGCTATTGGAATGGTTCGCCACATAGGCAACCGAAAAGTCATCGCTAATAAAGCTATAAATAAGGCATAAGAGTGCGCCCAATAAGCTTATAAACATGGCATTAAATAATTTATTGCCGAACTCGATTAAATAAAGTTGTGGCTGATGAGTGCCAATAAAGTGAGTGATTGCGGAGAATAATGCCAACACAGTACTTATGATGAGCAATAGGTGACCTATTTCTGGGGACATACTTATCATAGTGATTTCCTGTGTTGCATGGTTAATCTGATTTATTGGCTGTTCATTAATGGTGAAATTTAACGTTGATAATGTTCGAGCGTGTTAATTTAAGCTTTATGTCAATACTCGCTGGATTATTTTTGATGCATCTTATTTTTAATTTTGAGTGCTTTTAAATATCTCGAACATTTCACCCGCTTTGGATTGACTGGCAGGGTAGCGGAGTTTTTCGGCTAGGAATGTGATCTGTCTCGGCATTAAAATCGTCACTTTTCCCTTTGGTGATTTTTGAAAAATAAAACCATTTTTTAGGTCTTTTTAGATCTCAAAAACCACGATTTATTTCTAAAATATTTTTCTTTTATTTACGTTAAGTTATTGGTTTTATTTTATTTGTTCCTTTTTATTTCTATTGATTTTTGAATCAAAATTTAATGTGCACTAGCTCAGGTTTTTAGGCGTTTAGCTGCTTCATCATGCCGCCACTGGTCAATTGTTTATGTCGTTCAGTGAACAGTTAGGTTCAGTGGAAAATATAAAACTAATGATAAATTAGGAGTGAATGATGAAGCGATGGAAATCCAAAGTAGCATTAAGCGTGCTATTTTGTTTAGGTTCTGCCGTAAGCGCTACCACAGTCGCTGCCGATGCTAAGTCGGAGGGGAAAGTGGTACCTGGAGTGGGTAATAAACAACAATCCCACTATACTCAAGATATTCTGGCTAACCCCAATTTAAATGAAAATTTAATGGAGAAATCCCGCGGTGTGAAAACACTGCAGGATTATATTGTTCAAGAGCAAGAATTGTTTGATTTTCTATTTGAAAATCACCCAGTTTTTAAATACGACGCTGAAGGTCGATTAAAGGGCACTTATAAAGTCAGTGACCGTGGTGAAGAATATTTGCACGGTGGTGACAGTGTTGCTTACAGCAAACACAGTAAAGAAGTGAACCCCACTGATGGCACCGCAGTGCGTTACAGCTCCTATAACGATGGCCAGCGTCCTAAGGCACTGCAATACCGTTTAGGGGCGAAATCGATTTTAGATTTCCCGAACAAGTTTGTCGGCCCAGAAAAATGCGGTGAGTGTCATGGTCCGCAATACGAGAAGTGGAGACGTTCACGCCACTCTAAGACGATTCGCTTCCCTGGCGAGCACCCTGAGGTCGATAACGACCTGAAGAAAACCATGTATGGCACTAAGGATACCTCGATTCTGCCATCGGGTATTACGCCAGATGCTATCTACGCGACAGTGGGTACGCCACGGACTAAATATGGCTTTATTGACGCCTACCTAGTGCGCGGTACTTACCACGTGAAAGACGGTCTGTTGAAGGATGGCACTGGAACTATGGTCGCCGGTGGTAACCAGTTCTCCCGTGGTTGGGCTGAGTGGTTAACCCCTGAAATGGCAGCCAAAATCAACAAAGCTATCCCAAGCTTCCCCGTCAAAATGGAAGACTTCGGTACCAGCGGTTCACACCAATGGGGTATGAGTTCATACGGTGCTAAGTATGAGAAGGAATTCCTGTTCCAACCGGCTAGCTCCTATTGCGAAATGTGCCACACCTTTAAGTTTGACTTCCAAACCAAAGATGAATTTTTCGCGGCTTTAGGTAACCCGAAAGAGCTGCAAAAGCACACTATTGCCAAAGGGATTACCTGTGAAGAGTGTCACGGTGCGGGCGGCCACTTAGACGGTGGTATCGGTGGCGGCATGCCATCTAACTGTGAACGTTGTCACCAACGCTTTAACTTTGTTGAAGAGTTAGCCGATACGCCACAGGGTAAAGAAAAGCTGGAATATGCCTTCAACGTGAAGATGAAGTCATCTTGCCCATCCTGTGGTACTGAAGGTTCGCAAATGTTTGCCTCAGCGCACTATGACAAAGGCATGCGTTGTTCAACCTGTCACGATCCGCACGAAGTCACCGACGGTGATTGGACTACGGGTATGACTAAGCCAAAAATTATCAAAGAGTGTACTGACTGTCACACGGCCCAAGCCGAGATCGCCAAGAACACTAACACCCACAGCAATCAAACTTGCCAAAGCTGCCACATGCCAAACATGGGAAGTTGTGAAAACTTCACGGCGATCCAATTCCCAGATATGGCGGGCTTCGACAACGTACGTAAGTCACACATGTGGAAGATTGATGTCGACCCACTGCGTAAGACCCTCAACCCACCTGAAGGCAAGTCTCGCGATGCGACCACTAAGGGCTGGACTGTGGCGAAAGACGAGAACGGCTACAACTACCTCGACCTGATGTGGACCTGTGCCCGTACATCGGCCTCAGACCATGATGTGGTGGATAACAAAGGTTGTCATAGCCAGTTCCAATCTGAGCTAGAAGTCGGCCTGCACTTCGAAGATCAGCTGGAAATCTACGGCGAAGTTCAAAAGTGGCAAAAACCCGTTAAGGATACTTTTGCTCAAGTAGAACAAGCCCTTGCCCGTATCGACAAGCTGTTAGAAGTCACCAAGCTGTCGGTAGAAGACAAGACTCAAGTGTTGATGTTGACCGACAAAGCCCAAGACGTTGTTCGCCTGATCAAGGCTGACGGCTCATGGGGTGTCCATGGTCCACGTTACTCACTGAAACGTCTCGACGCTGCTTTGACCTATGTCACTCAAGCCCAAGCCATTATCGATGGCAACGGCCTGAGCGCACAGAAAATGTAGTTCGACTCGAGTCTAACTTGTCCCCGACACGCGAGTGTCGGGGGCTAT
Source organism: Shewanella seohaensis (assembly GCF_025449215.1). NCBI lineage: Bacteria > Pseudomonadati > Pseudomonadota > Gammaproteobacteria > Alteromonadales > Shewanellaceae > Shewanella > Shewanella seohaensis. Next base: position 4,689,535 of record NZ_CP104900.1, on the reverse strand, counting down.
ACGAGGCCAAATGATGAATAAAGCGATTCGACACAGCCTGTTAGGCGGCTTACTGGCACTGGGCCTAGGGGGTATGAGTTTACCCGTCGCGGCTGGTGGGGGCTCTGAGATCTCCGAGGCGCCCTATAACGAAATTCAGTTGAATCCGATTTCCATGCGGGAAGCCGAAACCTTAGTCGGCAAGCCCGGGGTGTATTTTTTCGATGTAAACACGCTGGAAATCTGGGCGGATGGTTTTATCCCCGGAGCGGTGTTTTTCAATGTGCAGAATTGGCGAGAGCTACTGCCAAAGAATAAAGACGCTGTGATGGTGTTCTATTGCGCCAACCGTCTTTGCACCGCCAGCAACATGGCCGCACGGGAAACCATGAAGCTAGGTTACACAGGTGTGCGCCATATGGCCGATGGCATCTTCGGCTGGCGTATGTCAGGCAGAACAACAGAAAAACCATAGTAATCAAATAAATATTTTAATCGGTTATGGGGTTACCCATACGTTTTCGGCTAAAGCACTAAAGCCCAAGGGCTAAATTGTAGAGAACATAAAATGAAAATATCTATGCCAACTTCTTTTATCCCAAAAACCCTCACAGTGGCGACCTGCGCTGCATTGTTTGTCTCTATGGCGAGCTTTGCTGCCCCAACGCTTAAAACCGATGCGGATAAAGCGTCCTACAGCATCGGCGCCTCTGTAGGTAACTACATTTCTGGCCAGATTTATAACCAAGTCGAACTGGGCGCCGAGGTGAATGTGGACTTAGTGGTGCAGGGCTTTGTCGATGCGCTGAAAAAGCAGCAGCAATTAACCGATGAAGAAGTGCTGACCTATCTAAACCAACGCGCCGAAGAGTTAAACCAAGTGAGAAAGGCTAACGCCGAGAAGCTCGCTGCGGAAAACACTAAGGCAGGTGAAGCATATCTTGCTGAAAATAAGAAGAAATCAGGCGTAACCGTTACAGAGTCAGGCCTGCAATACGAAGTGTTAACTCAAGGTACAGGCAATAAGCCCAACCCAGAGGATGTGGTCACCGTCGAGTACGTCGGCAAGCTTATCGATGGCACCGAGTTTGAAAACACCGTTGGCCGTGAGGAACCCACACGTTTCGCCCTGATGACAGTGATCCCTGGTTGGGAAGAGGGCTTAAAACTCATGCCTATGGGCTCTAAATACCGTTTTGTAATCCCGGCAGAGCTGGCCTACGGCAATGAATTTGTCGGTGAAATCCCGCCGCAATCCACCTTAATTTTTGAAATCGAACTGAAAAATATCGAAAAGCCCAGCGAGAAAAAAGAAGCCCGCATGATGGGCATGATGCCAGCCCACTAAGGGCTAAACATTGGCTTAGGTTCAGTGAGTGATGAACTTGGATAGGCGAGCGTCGAGGTAAGGCATGGCAAGTTTAGGATTCACCATAGCACTCCTATTAAGCGGGTTTGTGGCTTGGATTTTCTGGCAGCACGCACGTTTAAACCAACGGCAAACGCTGGTGGGAGAGTCTCAAGTCTCCCATGGCGTGCCTGTGTTGTGCAGTGTGCTTCTGCTATTGCTCACGCTCGCCATCTATAGCCAAACGGGGCGTTATCAGGATTGGAACACAGGCAAGCTCGATGAAAACATTGACTATTTAGTGGCTGCCGACATCACCAAAGCCCTGCGCCTCGTGGATGAACAACCGCAAAACCCGTTGGCATTACAGGCGCTTGCCGAGGCTTACAGCGCGGGAGGCTTATATGCTGATGCGGTGCAGACCCTAGACAAACTGCTTGCCTTGGTGGGGGAGGATGCAGAGGTGCTCGGCGCTAAGGCCAATGCCCTCTATTACCGCGATGGTCGGCAAATGACCGCAGAGACCCAAGCACTGATTGCACAGATCTTGGCGCTCGCGCCCTTTGAGCCGCAGACGCGGATGCTACAGGCCAACGATGCCTATCTCCATGGGCGCTACCAAGAGGCGATAGACCATTGGCAAGCATTGTTGGCGCAGCCAAGGGCAGAGATTAATCGTGAGGCCCTGTTAAACGCCATCGGCAAGGCCCAAAGCAAATTGAATGAAAGTGGATATTAATCAAGTCGCTAGCCACTTTCAGGCATGTTGGAACGATAACGATATAAATAAAAACGTCGGTATAAAACCGATAGATGGAGGATGTTGTGAGTGAAAATATAGAGAGACGGAGGTTCCTTAAAAGCGCTGGCATGTGCTCTTTGATGTTAACGCCTTTAGCCGGGTGTTCGGTCAAAGAAGAGTCCGACGGCGCCCATAAGCCCCATTACGTCATGGTCTTTGACCAAAACAAGTGTGTCGGCTGTGGCGACTGTAAAACCGCCTGTAATCAAGCCAACCAGTTGCCCGAAGGCAAGTCACGGGTGTTGCTCGAGCAGCAGAGTGGCCGTGTCGAAGGTCAGCCTTGTCCACACTGCGGCAAGATGAGTTGTGACTGTGAACGTAAGTTTGTGCGGGTTTCCTGCCAGCAATGCAAGAACGCCCCCTGTGTGACCGTTTGCCCTACGGGCGCGGCGCACCGCGATGCGAAAACCGGCATTGTGACTATGGATGCGAGCAAATGCGCCGGCTGTAAATACTGCATTGGGGCTTGTCCTTACAACGCCCGCTACATCAACAGCGATACCGATGTGGCCGATAACTGCGATTTCTGTTTGAACAGCAAGTTAGCCAAGGGCGAATTGCCCGCCTGTGTGCAGAGCTGTAAATACGATGCGCTGATCTTCGGTGATGCCAACGATCCTCAATCCTACGTAAGCAAACTCTTAGCGGTAAAAGATTCAGTGCGGATTAAGCCGCAGTTTGGCACCGAGCCGAGCTTACGTTACATACCAATCGTCAAACTGGGAGTGTAAATATGGATACCAGTATGGAATTTACCTTAGGCCTCTCCCAAGGCGTCGCTTGGCCTTGGCCGATTGCGGTGTATTTGTTCTTCGCGGGCATCTCGGGCGGGGCGCTAACCATTGCGCTGGCGCTGCGGTTTTACTTAGGTCAGGTTGAAAATACCGCCTTCTTAAAAGCGGCGACTCTACTGTCGTTTGTCACTATCAGTTTAGGGATGTTGTGTCTGGTGCTCGACCTGACTAACCCCTTATTCTTCTGGCGAATTTTGGTGTTCTACAACTTAAATTCTGTGATGTCGATTGGTGTGATTGCCCTGTCGGTGTATATCCCGTTAGTGGCTGTGGTCGCGCTATTCGCCCTCGAAAAAGAGCTGATGGCCATTCCCCAATTGCAGTTCCTCGGCCCCATCATCACTAAGCTGAAGGGCTTTAGACGCCCGATGGAAGCACTGGTGTTATTACTGGCGTTATCCGTCTGTGCTTACACCGGCTTCTTAATCTCCGCCTTGATCCGCTTCCCGCTGATCAACACCTCGGTATTGCCTGCGCTGTTTATTGCTTCGGGGCTTTCAGCGGGCGGCGCCTCGGCCAAAATGCTGGCGGTGTGGTTGTTTAAAGAACCTTTACACAGCGGCGAGATGAAGATCCTACACGGTGCCGAGTGGCCGATTATGTTCGCCGAAGCCCTGTTTATTTTTATGATCGCCACCGCGCTGTTAACTGGCAATGCTGGAGGCCAGTTTGCCTTTGCCGCCTTCCAAGAAGGGATCTGGGCAAGCGTATTCTGGATTGGTGTGGTCGGTATCGGTTTTGGTGCGCCGCTGCTCCTTAACTTCGCCACGGGTAAGCATTTTAGCCATTCGGCCAAAGCGTTTTATATGTCGGGCATGTGCGCGGTCGTGGGCATGATGTGCCTGCGACTCTTCATCCTGTTGGCGGGACAAAACTACGCGATTTAACCCAGAGCTAAGGCCAAGGGCCTGAGCTAAGAACCATTTTTGTATCAACCCTCGTCGCAAGAGGTCTGTCCCTGCAAGGTGCCTTGGCGAGGCGTTGATATTTTTCAAGGAATAACAGGATGAAAAAGTACTTAAGTTTGCTACTAGCCGCTCCTTTGTTATTGGGTTGCAATAAGAGTGAAGCCACTGATCATCAACATAAAGCCGAGATGATCCACGAGCATGACCGCTGCCATCTCTGCGGCATGGTGATCACTAAATACCCTGGACCTAAGGGGCAAGTGCATTTGAAGGCCGAGAAGATGGTGCCTAAGTTTTGCTCCAGCCGCGATATGTTTAACTTTGCCCTACAGCCTGAAAACAAAAGACAAATTGAGTACATGATGGTGCATGACGCCGCATCGACCGACTGGGAACAGCCAGACGATGGCGCCTTTATCGATGCCACCAGTGCGTTTTATGTCTACGGCACCAGTAAAAAAGCCGTGATGGGGCCTGCTGTAGCACCTTTTAGCACTAAAGCCGCCGCCGAGGCCTTTGCTCAAGAATACGGTGGCCGCGTGCTTCGATTCGATGAGATCAGCCTCGAATTACTGGCCGGCGATAAGTAGGCGATTGCTATGTGGCGCTGCTTGCTCCTCGGCTGGCTCTGTAGCTTCTCCCTCGTTGGGTTGGCGCAGGAGTTTAGGGTCACGGATACTGCGGCTCTAACCCAAGCCCTCGCGCGGGCGCAGGATGGCGACACTGTTGTGCTCGCCACCGCCGTTTACGAAGGCAATTTTAATGTCAGCCGCGCGATTCATCTTAAGGGCGAAGCGGGGGCAACCCTAGATGCTTTGCGTCAAGGTAGCGCCTTAACCATTGCAGCGCCCAAGGTGATAGTCGAAGGGCTGAATATCCGTCACTGGGGGCGAGATCTCTATTACCAGAATGCGGGGATCTTGCTGCAAGCGGGGGCTGACGAAGTGCTCATTAAGGGCAATCGGCTAGTGGGTGATGGCTTTGGTATCTATGGCGAGCAGCTGAGTGCGCCCCGCATTACGGAAAACTGCATCAGCGGCAATGGTGCCATTTATGTGTTGGATAGGGGGGACGGCGTCTTTCTCAAGCATGTGAGTGCGCCCCAAGTGCAAGATAACCATTTTATTTTTGTACGCGATGGCGTGTATCTCGAGTCGGTGACGGACAGCCAAATCCACCATAATCAATTCGCTAAGCTGCAATACGGCATCCATTACATGTACACCCGAGGCGATGAGGCCTCAAACAATCAAGCCATTAGCGTCGATGGCGGTTATGCCTTGATGAACTCGCAGCACATCTTTCTACACCACAACAAGGTCAGCCAAGCGCGGGACTTTGGCATTCTACTCAATATCACAAACGATGCCCATATTCAGGCGAATATCGCGACTGAGGTGGTCAATCCCCAAGGTTCGCTGGAGCTGGGTAACGAGGGCAAGGGTATTTTTATCTACGCCGCGCAGAATAATCGCATCGAGGCGAATGAGTTTAGCCATAGCGATACTGGGATCAGCATGGCTATGGGCGGCGAAGCAAATCGCCTCTGGCAAAATCGTATTTTAGCCAACCAAACCCAAGTCAAATACGTTGGCGAGGCACAACTCGAGTGGAGTTATCAGGGGCAGGGCAATTACTGGTCCGAATATCAGGGTTGGGACACTAATGGCGACGGCGTCGGGGATATCGCCCATCGGCCCAACGATAGCTTAGACAAACTCTTTTGGCTCTATCCCGAGGCGAAACTGCTGATGGAAAGCCCTGTGGTCTTGCTGCTGCGTTGGGTGGAGCGGCAGTTTCAGCCAACGGGTGCAAGTGGTGTGAGTGACAGCTTTCCCTTAATGGGATGGAAAACCGAGGAGATGGGCAATGAGCCATTTCAGCAATGATGCACAGCATAAACAGGCGCTGACCTTGATGACAAACGAGGCTTCATCCCAAGGGCAAGTGGCGATTAAGGCCATCGGGCTTTGCAAGCGTTATGCGACATTTGAGGCGCTCACGGATCTTCATTTTGAACTGCAAGCAGGCCAAACTTTAGCGCTACTCGGCCACAATGGTGCGGGTAAATCGACCCTGATTAAAATGATCTTAGGCCTTGTCTCCCCAAGCCATGGCGAGCTATTTGTGCAGGGACAACCTCTGCATACCAAGCGATCCAACGCCAACCTTTCATTAGGCTATTTGCCTGAAAATGTGAGCTTTTATGACAATATGACGGCGCAGGAGATCTTAAGCTATTTAGCCAAACTCAAGGGTGTTGCCCCCAAGCGTATATCCATTTTGCTGGAAGAATTTGGCCTGATGGCGGCCAAGGATAAACGCCTAAGCACCTTTTCCAAGGGCATGCGCCAACGTTTGGGATTAGCTCAGGCGGTATTGGCCGATCCTAAGGTGCTGTTGCTGGATGAACCGACTGTAGGCTTAGATCCCCTCGCATCGGCATTTTTATATCAGAAAATGGCGCAATTGAAGGCGCAGGGCTGCGCCATCATCATCAGTACCCACGAGTTAGGATTAGTGCAAGATCAAATGGATAGTGCGCTGATCTTAGGCCAAGGTCGGCTGCTCGCCGCAGGTGATTTATCGCAGCTTAGGGCAATCAGCGCGCTGCCAAGTCAGCTTGAGTTGCACCGCGTTTCGCCTTGGCAATATCAGCAGCTAATGGCTCTGCCACTGTTCGCCTCAATGCGGAATCACTCAAGCGCAAACAGCGTGTGCTTTAGTGTGCCCGATGCGCTTAAGCCCAAGGTTATCGAGCAATTACATCTCCTTAAAATCCATGAGTTTTCCATTGCGCCACCGAGCTTGCAGGATATTTTCCATCACTTTATGGCAGGGCTGAATCGCCCTAATTCATCAACCGTGCGCTCGGCGGTTGAAGAAGAGCAAGATCAAAGGGAGTTAGTGGCATGAGTCAGATAAGTATCGAGCAAGAAGCTGCCCAATATTGCCCTCCACGGGCGCTAACACTGATTCAAGCCGTTGCTGTGAAAGAGTTTAAGGACAATTTACGCAACCGTTGGCTAGGTTTGATGGCGGGTATCTTGTTGATTTTGTCCCTGTGCGTGAGCTTTATGGGCAGCGCCGTGTCGGGCACTGTAGTGCTGCTCGAGAGCGCACAAATCTTCTCGGGTTTAGTCACGCTGGCGGTGTTTATCTTGCCCTTGGGCGCGATTTTACTCAGCTACGACAGTTTTGTTGGCGAGCGTGAGTCGGGCACGCTATTGCTGCTACTCACCTATCCCTTGGCCCGTTGGCACTTGGTGTGTGGCAAGTTGCTCGGCCATGCCTATGTGATGATTGCAGCCTGTATGATGGGGTTTGGCGCGACGGCATTACTACTGCTTACCTTTGTTGACGAACACTTAAGACACGCCTTAATTATCGGGTTTATCCATTTGATTGGCAGCGGTATTTTGCTGTCGCTGGTGTTTGTGCTTTTGGGTTATTGCGTGAGTCTGTGTGTGCGCGAAAAGGCCAAAGCCCTAGGCATATTACTGCTACTGTGGTTTGTGCTGGTCTTGGTTTATGACTTAGTGCTACTCACGGCGCTGGTGAGTCTGGCGGAAGTGTTCAATCGCCAGCTATTTAACCTATTGATTTTAATTAATCCTACCGATCTTTTCCGTGCCTTGAACCTGCTCGCCAATCCCGCCGATACCCTGTCGGCGAAGAGTAGTCTGGCCCTGATTGCCCAAACGGGGATGGGGCCTGTGCTGATGTACGCCATGCTGGCGACTTGGATAGGGCTTTTAGGATTACTAGCCTGCTGGATTTTTGCGAGGCAAGAGGTTTAGTTTTTTCTGCATTAGTTTAAATTTATGCTTTATAAACAATGGGTAAACTGAGTATAGGGTCACAGTATTTTATGTTGTTAAGAAGTAAAATAAACCCTCTTGATTTAGTAGCTAGGAATCACGGTTGCTCTCGGGTGAGACTGAGTTTCACTGTGTTTGCCCGTTGTTAGCGCAATCATAGTCTATTGTGTTGGCTTAGTTTGGGCGCTTAACATGCATAAAATCACTTCATACCTAATGTTAGATGAACAGGCCAAAGAGCTTGTTGACCATGTTCATGGAACCCAGATCGGCCTGACTTTTTCAGAAACCGCCGTACTTGTATTGCTGTTATCTGCCCCGAACGCGATTTTTACCAAGGAAGAATTGCTGCAAGTCGGCTGGCCAGAACGTGTGGTCGCGCCTACCTCATTAACTCAGTGCATCAGTACCTTACGTAAAAAATTAGAGCCTTATACCGAAGTGCAGCTCAAAACAGTGGCGCGCCGCGGTTATCAGTTGCATGTGTCCGAACAGTCCCATGTGAAGATGTTGGCGATTAACGACGCCGATGCGATCCGCGATGCCATTGTCGGTGTCTCGGCGTGGACGAAACTGGCGGGCATCGTGATGCTGGGGTTAATCCTTATCTCTGTGTGGTACTGGAGCGATCACCATGCCGTGGTCAAACAGGTGGCAAAATGGAACGCCGATAAATATATCAGCCTCAATATTGGCGGTACCTTGGGCACGGCACAGGTGCTGTATATCGACGATGAAGAACATTTACATCCCTCGTGGTGGCAAAAACATTTAGCACCAGAAGGTAACCATATCAGCGGCTTGCCTTATTTCAGTGCCTTTGCCGCAACGGATGGTAAAAACTATTCGATGGCCATTTGCCCCTCGCTCGATGCCAAGGATTGTAACGGCAAGGGCATGATCAATATCACCTCGATTGATGCAACGCCGGCGGGCCTTAACATGGCCGAGTTTATCCCGCTGAGTAAGACGATGGAGGAGCGTATTCGCTACAACCGCATCGTGCTGCCGATTGATGACAAGGGGGCGGGGGAGCTGCTGGAGCATAACTACCACGCGGATATCTATTTCCCTGTGGCGGGCGAGCTGCTGGTGCGCACGGATCTCAGCATGTCGCTGGTGTACGAAGGGGAGAATCGGGGCAAGTTTTACTCCACCTCCTGCATTACCGATCAGGACTGTTTAACCACGCCGATTAAGTACACTATCCGTGGGGAGTTTGAGCAGTATCAAACGCAAATTGATGATCTGAATGTGGATGTATTCCATGTCAAAGTGTCGCAAAAGGAGCTCACCAAACCCGATGAGGTGAGTGGCTCTGCCATGCAGTTTTACCGCGCGATCCGTAAGCACGATATTCGCGATGAAGATCTGTTTTACTATCGGGTTTATCAAAATCAGGGCACGGCGGTGTGGATAGTCCCACAAATGGGGCAACTGCTGGCCTGGACTCAGTACACTCAAGTTAAGCTTTAATCACAAAACCATCTAAACAGCCGATAACCATCGGCTGTTTGGCTTTTTGCTAGCAGCATCTGTTTGCCAGAAGTGTCTCTTTGCAGAGATCGAGAGTGTATTAAAGACTTTGCATTAACTTTCTATCATAAAGCGTGAGTTTCTTTTACATCTCACCATATCGCCAGTTACACTGCCTCGCCATGCTGGAAAGCATTCGAATAGCCAAAATACCAAAAATACAAGAATAACAACGGAAGGAGTCTCATATGTCGGACCGCCTGATCCCCGCCATATTACTGTCGACGACAGTACTGACAGGGTTAACTGCCTGTGGTGATAACACCAAGGAAACCGCCGCTGTCGCTAGCGACAATGCAGCAAAAGTACAAACCAGCGCAGCGCCTGCTGCCAACAAAGCCGCCATGCCAATCGGCATTAACCTTGCGGCCATGTCGCCTAAGGTTAAACCCGGTGATGATTTTTATACCTATGCCAATGGCGAGTGGATGAAAACCACAGAGATCCCCGCCGATCGCTCAAGCACGGGTGCATTTCTAGTGGCTTTCCAAGAGACGGAAAAACATAAAACCAGCCTGATCGCCGACTTGGTCAAGGCTGAACACGCCGCTGGCAGCGATGATGCGCGCATTGCCGATTTCTACAAGGCTTACACTAACACTGCGGCAATCGATGCGGCGGGCATGAAGCCAATGGAAGCCGATTTAGCCAGCTATCAAGCCATTGCGGATAAACACGCCCTATCTGCGGCGCTCGGTGCTAACCTGCGTGCCGATGTGGACCCTCTCAATGCCACCGACTTTTTCACCGAAAACCTCTTCGGTATTTTCGTGACTCAAGGTCTGGCGACGCCGGGCGAAGTGCTGCCTTACCTACTGCAAGGCGGTTTAGGTTTACCCGAGCGCGAATATTATCTGTCGGACGACCCTAAAATGGTCGAGATCCGCACCGCTTACCGTGCCTATATCGAGACCCTGCTGACCGATGCGGGCATCAGCGATGCCGCTGCCCGTGCCGATCGCATTTTTGCCCTCGAACACAAGATTGCTAGCGCCCACGCCAGCCGTGAAGACAGTGAAGATTTCACTAAGGCATCGGGTGTGTGGAGCCGCGCTGACTTTGACGCTAAAGCCCCTGGCATCGACTGGACAGCATTTTTAGATGCCGCCCAGCTTGGCAAGCAAGACAGATTTGCCGCCTATCACGCTAGTGCTATTACTGGGCTGTCGGCGCTGGTGGCCTCTGAGCCGCTGGATGCGTGGAAAGACTGGTTGGTGTTCCATCATATCAACAGCCATGCCGATGTATTGCCTTCGGCTATCGATAACGCTTCTTTTGCCTTTAACGGCACTAAGCTATCGGGTACCCCTGAGCAGCGCAGCCGTGATAAACGCGCCTTGAGTGCCTTGGATGAATATCTAGGTGATGCCGTGGGCCGCGCCTATGCCGAGCATTATTTCCCTGCCTCGGCCAAGGCCGAAGTCAGCACTATGGTGGATAACATCGTCAGTGCCTTTGGTAAGCGAGTCGAAAAACTCGAGTGGATGGACCCTTCAACCAAGCAGGAAGCCTTAGCTAAGGTTGCGACCATCGCCGTGGGCGTAGGTTATCCCGATAAATGGCGTAATTACGATGCCTATGCCGTATCGCCAACTAATGCCTATGCCAATGCTATCAATGGTGAAAAGGTGGAATACGCCCATCAACTCGCCAAAATCGGCAAACCTATGGACAAGGGCGAGTGGTGGATGACGCCGCAAGTGGTTAACGCGGTTAACCTGCCAGTGCAAAATGCGCTTAACTTCCCTGCGGGGATTTTGCAGCCACCATTCTTCGATGCTAAGGCCGATGCCGCCTATAACTATGGCGCGATTGGCGCTGTGATTGGCCATGAGATCAGCCATAGCTTCGATAACAATGGTGCGGCGTTCGACTCGACTGGCGCTATGCGTAACTGGTGGACGCCAGCGGACTTTGCTCAGTTTGCTAAGCAGGGTGAGGCATTGGCGAAGCAGTTTGATAGCTATGCACCATTCCCGGATCTGCATGTCAACGGCAAGCTGACCTTAGGTGAAAACATTGCCGACGTGGCGGGCTTAGCGGCCGCGCTCGATGCCTACCATGCTTCGCTTAACGGCAAACCTGCGCCAGTTATCGATGGCTTTAGTGGCGATCAACGCTTCTTTATCGGCTTCGCGCAAACGTGGGCGACTAAGATGCGTGACGAAGCTTTGCGTGCCCGCGTGGCGACCGATGGCCATGCCCCTGGCATGTACCGTGCGCTGACCGTGCGTAACTTAGACGCTTGGTACACTGCGTTCGATGTGAAGCCCGGCGATAAGCTGTATTTAGCTCCAGAGGATCGCGTGAAGATCTGGTAAGCGTAAGTTGATAAAAAGGGAACCCTAGGGTTCCCTTTTTGTTAGCGATTTTGCAGTCGATTGTAGTCCAGCCAACCGCTCTCAATCGGATGACTGTCGAAAAAGGCTTGGTTGAGTTTGTCACTAAAGGCCCAGAAACGCGGATCGGTACGGCGCACTGCCGCTAAATCCAATAACGCTTCGTAGTCTTTTTCGGTTTGCATACCTTCGACCTTTGCCACAACTTTGGCTAAGTCCTGCTCCTTAATATGCCAGAAGGCTTCGGGGTAACTGCCCAAAAGCCCGCGTACTAGCGTGACATCATCCTTGGCGGGATCGCGGTTGCTTTCCTCATTGAATAGGCTCGAAATATTTCGATGGGCACTGTTACGTACTAAGGTAAAGATTTCCGCTTTGCCCGTTTTTTCAGGCTCAATCATAATCATCGTCAGCTCGGGCAAAAGGGTCGCTTGCGTGCCTTTAACTCTGCCTAGCGCCTGCAACAATGCCTTGCTGTTAGGTTGCAACTGACTGAGTGCGATTTGATAGCGTTGGGGCTGAACCTCGCCGACCTTAGCGGCCAATTTTTGATAGAGTTCGGCCTTAAGATCGTCCGTGTAGTAGAGCACACCTGTGGGTTGATTGAAGGTATTAATATCCCCCGCAATAAAGGCGGTTAGCTGGGTGCCCGCATCCTGATACCAGTCTTTAAACTGCTTACGGCGCTCCTCTTGGGGTAATAAGGTCAAGAAGTTAGACTCGCCCTCCATCCGTAAAAAATCCATATACAGGCGGGTGAGTAGCTGGTGGCCGTAGTTGCCATACACATCGAAACCCGCGACTAGGAGGTAGTGAATCCGCTCCAGCAGGGCATAGTCGATCACCCAAGCCGTCTTAGGAGATTCTCCCACTAACCCTTTGACCACAGTGGCATTATCGAAATGCCTAAATACCGTCAGGCTGGCATTATCATTACTGCCTTCTCCGTCCCATAAACCATCGATAGTAAGGTGGCGACCATTCTTAAACTTATGATTTAAAAACTGATTTCGCGCCCGCATATACTCGCCCTGTTTGGCGGCGTATTTCACCAGGTCACGGCAAGGGCGGTGCTTTCTTCCTCGGCGGGCATACGTAGGTTCTCGATTTGGCCCTGATAGAAGTCGGTAAAGTCGCTGTCGTCCATATATTCTGGGGTGACAAAGTAAACCCAAAATCTATCGTTGATCACATTGAGGGCGACCTGACCACGGCAAACCGGCCCCTTGATAAAGCCCATAATAGTGTCTTGGGCGCGGGTAAGCATAAAGCGATAACGCGAGCCTGCGGGCAGTTGAATAAAGGCCTCGAAGGGATTGGCCGCCACGCTCGGTGCATAGCTTGGCAGCGAGCTGACTTGGTACTTGGCATCGATAAACCACTGCTGCCAGTTTTGCAGCACAGTGTTATTTAAGGCGTAGGGAATATGGGTCTTATCGACGATCGTGGCGTGATAGGGCTTAAAGCGGTAATACACCCGCGACACTTGTGGATCGTCGAAGGGGCGGCGACTGGCAATCAGATCAATCGGTTTGCCCGGCGGCGTGCGTGAGCGCACTAACTCGAAGTAAGCCGCAGGAGCATCGGCCGCGGTTAATGACTCAAAATACAGGTGGAAGGCAAATAAGTGCTCGTAAATATAACGGGCGCTCAGTTGCGCCTTGAGGCTGTCGGCGTTTAAGAACTGCTCCCAGCGGGCAATTTCTTGATTAAACTCGGCGCTGAGGGCTGGTGGCGTCGGCAACACTGCACCCTGTTCGAGCCATTGCATCAATACCTTATGTTCCTGCTGATTGAGCGCAGGCAAGCCGTAGGGCATGCCCGCAAGTGGTTGGTATTGCTCGTATTTGTCCATTTCCTCAATGCTGGCGCATTGCTGAACCCGATCGAGGCTAAAGTCGAAACTTTTATCGAGCAGTTTAGTGTCCGGCAGGGGATGGGCCTGTTTTAGCGTGAGCATCCGCGCCAGCACTGAGGCCTGTGTATTGGCCTGTGGGGTTTGGGTACGCTCATTGAGCACGGGATAAAAACCGCGTTCGCGCCATGCTTCAGGTGTGTAGGCATCGACAAATAACCGATTCGGTGTTGCCGCCACCAAGCGGGTGCCCTGATAGACTTTTTCCTTGTTCGCGCCCCGTTCAATGCCCTCACTGGAGGTCATTTTGAGTTGGCAGGGCGCATCGTAACAGGCATGGCAAACCACGCAGCGACTGTTGATGATAGGTTCAACAGCCGAATGATAAGCCTTTGTTTTTACTGTGAGTTCACTCTGGATTGACTGATTGTCGGCCCGCGTCTGCGGCGAGCTTTTACCATAAAGATTATCAAAATCCACTTGGGCGACGCTGGCACAACCCGTGACCGCTAACACTAGGGCCAATAGCCAACGTTTCCAGACCGCATTTATCGGATTCATATCCACTCCTTTGCCCGACTGATGAGCTTTATCCATGCCTAATCTGCAACACTCTAGCAGAATAGTCTGAACAAGTTGAATTTACGGCGTATTTTTATGTTTTTTCTAGAATTATCGCCGTCGCCAACAAAATCTTAAATGTTTAATTTGTGTTTTGCTCAGGTTACATAATGGTACGCATTTTTTTGCGGAGTTTTGTTATATCTAGTAGCGCACCTCTGTGCGTAAAAAAATAACTATATAATTCTGAAGGAAATGCTATGAACAATCAGCAGTTCAAACGTACCGCTATCGCGAGCCTGACTGCGCTCTATGTTAGCGGTGCTTGTACGTTTGCATTGGCCGACCCTGGAATGGAGAAGGTTGCAGGGAGCAGTTTTTATACTCCTACTTTCACCGCCGAAGATGTCTTAAAAGTGACCAATGAGCGCAAGGCTGAGTTAAGTGGTGACATTTATGTCGGTACACCCGGACAGCTAAACCGCGTTAAAAAAGCCCGTTCTCCACAAGAGATTTTCCAGCCTGAAGCCAATTCACAGGGCGTGCAGACCTACATAGTGCAGTTAGAGGCCGAACCTCTGGCGACCTACGAGGGTGATATCCCTGGGTTCGCCGCGACTAAGGCGCCGGTTAACCGTTCTATCATCGCTAAGGGTCGTGTCAGCGTAAACACGGCGGCGGCTCAGTCCTATAAGAGTTTCTTGTTAGGCAAACAGGACAACTTTGTTTCGCGCGTACGTCAGGCGGGCGTTAACCTGAAAATCAACAAGCAATTCACTATTGCCAGCAACGCTTTAGTCGTTGAGATGACGCAGGAAGATGCGATTCGTATGTCGCATCAGGCTGGGGTGAAGCGTATTTCCCTAACCGTATTTTTGAACTGCGCACCGACCGCGGCCCAGAGTTCATTGGTGCCGACCAAATGTGGCAAGGTACTGCAACGCAAGGCGGTTTGCCCGTGAAGGGTGAAGGCATGGTCGTCGGTATTATCGATACCGGTATCAACACCGACCATGTCGCCTTTGCCGATGATGAAGAATATGCACGCTTAAACCCATACAAAGGTCAGGCGATCGGCGATTGTGGCGCCTTTCCTGAGTTGTGTAACAACAAGTTAGTGGGCCTGCATTCTTACCCTGAAATCACCGATGTGTATGCCGCCCCTGAGTTCCAAACTTCTAGTGGCGCGAAAAAGCGTATTCGCCCTGCCAACGCAGAGGACTACGCTGGCCATGGCTCTCACACGGCGAGTACCGTTGCGGGTAACACTTTAAAAGATACACCACTGCAAGGTTTTACCGGCGATAAGGTCAGTGATGGCGTGGATGTACCTTTCACCTTCCCTCAGACCAGTGGTGTCGCCCCACGCGCGCACATTATTGCCTACCAAGTGTGCTGGCCAGGCACCAGTGGCGACCCTTATGCGGGCTGCCCTGAATCAGCCATTTTATCGGCATTTGAAGATGCGATTGCCGATGGTGTCGATGCGATTAACTTCTCTATCGGTGGCGCCGAAAACATGCCTTGGGGTGACCCAATGGAGCTGGCTTTCCTATCTGCCCGCGAAGCGGGATTTCGGTGGCCGCTGCGGCGGGTAACAGCGGTGCCTATTGGACGGCTGACCACTCATCACCTTGGGTTACCACAGTCGGTGCAACCACCCATGACCGTAAGCTGAAGGCGGGTATTAAGAGCCTCACAGGCTTCGAAGGCACGGGTAAACCAACGGCGGCGATTCAAGGGACCAGCTTCTCTGGTGCGATTACCGGTGAAGTTGTGTTGGCGGAGAAATATGCCGATCCTAACACCAAAGATAGCTACACGGCGGCAAGCTGTAACGTGCCTTTCCCTGCGGGCACCTTTACATCGGATCAAATCGTCGTTTGTGAGCGTGGTGATATTGCCCGTATCGAAAAAGCGAAAAACGTGGCTGCAGGCGGCGCCGGTGGCGTGATCCTGCAAAATATGAGCTCTTCGGTGGATAACCTCGAAGCGGATGTGTACGTGATCCCGGGGATCCAGGTGAAGTATGCCGACCGCTTTAAGATCCGTAACTGGGTACTGAAAAATCCAGGTACGGCGCGAGCGACCATTACCGACTTTACTAACGAGTACAGTTTCGATGCGTCTGCGGGTAACAACCTAGCGACATTCAGCTCCTTAGGCCCAAGCAAAACCAACAACACCTTAGTGCCAGATTTAACGGCGCCGGGTGTGGATATCTACGCGGCCAACGCCGACGATCAGCCGTTTACCAATAATCCGAGTGCGTCTGACTGGACCTTTATGAGCGGTACCTCAATGGCCGCGCCGCACGTTACTGGGGCTATGACGCTGCTGACTCAGTTACACCCAGATTGGACACCTGCTGAAATCCAGTCTGCACTCATGCTGACCGCAGGTCCTGTGGTATTGAATACTGGTTATGAGCTCATCGAACCTTACTACAACTTTATGGCGGGTGCGGGCGCGATCAACGTGGCGCGCGCAGCGGATACGGGGTTAGTGATGGATGAAACCATCGAAAACTACCGGAATGCCGATCCGACCAATGGCGGTGTAGTGAACTGGTTGAACTTGCCTTCTATGGTGGAAATGGAATGTGAGAAAACCTGTAGCTGGATGCGTACCGTTAAGGCGACCCGCGATGGCACTTGGACAGTCGAAGGTATCGGCAAGGAAGAAGGTTTTGAGGTATCTGTATCGCCAGCGTCCTTCAGCCTTAAGGCGGGTGAGTCGCAAAGCATTATTATCACTGCGAAAACACCAAATCTTATCGAACATAAGATTGAGCCTGAAGATGCTTCGGCGCCTTGGAGCGAAGTGATCAATCAGAACACTTTCTTCAATGGCCAAGTGTTGTTAAAAGAAATCAATGGCAGCTCACCGGAAGTGCATATGCCTGTGGTGGTGGCGAGCGTTGCCGATCAGTTACCTGTCGCGCACCGCTTTGAAATCTCTCGCGATCAAGGCACAGAGTC
Source organism: Shewanella seohaensis (assembly GCF_025449215.1). Taxonomy (NCBI): domain Bacteria; kingdom Pseudomonadati; phylum Pseudomonadota; class Gammaproteobacteria; order Alteromonadales; family Shewanellaceae; genus Shewanella; species Shewanella seohaensis. The sequence continues at coordinate 4,672,611 of NZ_CP104900.1, read as the reverse complement.
TTTGATGGTGAACACGGATTCATACAGCCAGCTGACACCACGTTTCTATGGGCCTGTGAAGCCAGAGATCGCCTCCAACAAGTTAACGGCTGTGAGCGCTATCTTAAGCAAAGCGAACATAGATAAGGGGTGGGATATTCGCCCTGTTGTTGTGCCTGAAGGCACTAAACGCTTCGTGGTAGAAGTTCAAAAGGCAGAGCTTATCTCGACGCAGGAAAACTTGAACCCACGCTATACCGAGATGCACCCCTTTATCATGGTGGGTCTGGATAAGAACGGCAGTAATACCTTCGTACCAGAGGGCGATAACCCAACGAGTTCTGCGATTCGCGCGGAATATATCGATGAGTTGGTGTGTATTTCAACCAGTCAGTCTGAGCATAACTACTGTAGCTTTGAGAGCCCAACCCCTGGGACTTACTGGGTGGCTACTGCCATGGCCTACGGCTCTGGTCAAGGTGACGTCGCCATCGAAACGGGCTATGCCCTAGTGATGGAAAACGATGATAAGGGCTACTTGAGCATGTCAGGCCCTGCATCCCACGACGGTAATGGTAACTATGAGATTGGCCTTCACTGGAACATTCCTGAAACCAAAGCTGGCGATGTTTACTACGGTGGTTTCGACCTTGGCAATATGCCAGGTGCCGAAGGCACATTAGGCTTTACCGCGCTGGATATTCGTCGTGCCGACGATGCGGTAACTTGGTCTGTGAGCCAAGACAAGGCCCGTAGCATGGATGTCATCGACGTTAAGCTCAACATTGCGCCTAACTTAGAGACACAGGATCGTAACTACAAGTTCGAGATGAAGCTGCCAGAAGGTATGCGTCTCGCGACAGGAACGATCAAAACCAATAACGATGATGTGACCAAAGCGATCGTTGCCGATGAGCACAACCTAACCCTGAGTGGTTTACAGTTGTCGACACGCAACGTTGGACGTGAGTACAAGGTCAGCACCAGCTTAACCGATAAGATGTGCCATACACCGCTGATCGATGAATATTCGAAAGGCGGCTATATCGACCTGTGGGGTGAGTTCCGCATCCAGCCTAACGCAGACTGGTTTGTCGGTGACTTTAACAACGCATTCGATGTGCCTATCAATTGGCTGTTCTACAAACAAAACGCCAAGTTTGAAGTCTACAACCAACCTAACGCGGGCTACATGCGTATGCATACCGTGGGGGCGTTGCAGTTCAACACAGGTTATTGGTACATGTCACAACACCGTGGTCCAGGATTCTTGAACGAAGCCTTGGCACCATTCTGGCGTGGCACTTTCACCAGCAAGTATCGTCGCGATCCTTCTGAGCCATGGGGTTTAACCATTGCAACTCAGTATGCTGAAGAGCGTCCAGATCTGGGCGATCTACTGTTCCTCGAGTTCGACAATGTCACCGACAGTAAAACGGGTGAAGAGTTTGACTTTGAAACCATTTTACGCAGTGGTATCGACGATCGTCCTGGCCAATACGAAATCATTTACGCCTATAGCAACTTAGGTGCAAATGTGGCGAAAGGCGCGGTATTTGTGGAAGGGTTTGACTCTCCATGGTCAAGAACCGTAGGTCCAAAAAATGGCAACCTCTACGAAGTCTTAGGTTTCGATGACTTAGACGAAAAACTGCAAAACGATCTGGTGGTCTGTTATGACTATGTGGGCCCTGAGCAGAGCCGTATGGAAGTCAGCTTTAAAGTGGCTGTTCAACCGGAAGCTACGGGCAAGACGCTGAATGTTGAGCTGAACTACGACCTAGAAGGCGCAGCACCTACCACGTTAGTGCATACAGTGAATGTGAATGGCAATATCAAGTTAGCGCCAATTGCTAACCAAGTCGTTGCCGAAAACACCCGTCTCGAAGGACTGAGTGTATCCTATGTGGATGCGAACAAGGTTCCGAACACGGTTGAAGTCACGGGTGAACACATTAGTGCCGAGATCAAGGGTAGTCAGTTTACCCTGATCCCAGAAACGAACTTCCACGGTGACACCTTAGTCACAGTGACTGTGCGTGATAACGAAATCAGCTCCGATGCCGCCAGCACTAGCTTTATGCTGACGGTAGAGTCTGATGGTGTTGAACCTACGCCAGTCACCCCAGTGACTCCTGAGACCCCAGAGCCAGAATCTAGCTCTGGCGGTGCCTTAGGATGGAGCTTACTCAGCTTGCTTTCTATGGCATTTATTCGCCGTGCTAAAAAAGCCACTCGTGCTTAATTAGCTTCATTCTCCAGTCAAAAAGAGGGACGCATGTCCCTCTTTTTATTGGGTTAATATCTTCCTGTTATTCGACCTGTTCACGGGTTAAGATGAATGACATGCGTGAATGCTAAGCTTTACTGGGCACAAATCGATAAGGGAAGAAGATGACTACAGAACGCTATTTTTACGAGCCGAGCAAGGGACATGGACTATCGCACGACCCCTTAAATGCGATTGTCGCCCCCAGACCTATAGGCTGGATCTCCTCGCGCAGTGCCCAGGGGCAACGCAATCTCGCGCCCTATAGTTTTTTCAATTGTTTCAACTACAAACCACCGATCATTGGCTTTGCCAGCACGGGCTGGAAGGACAGTGTCGCCAATATCGTCGACACCGGCGAGTTCGTCTGGAACCTCACCACCCGCAGCCTTGCTGAGAAAATGAATCAAACATCCGCCATGCTGCCCCGCGGGGAGGATGAGTTTGCCTTTGCCGGACTCACCCCAAAGGCGGGCACTATCGTCCAAGCCGAGTTGGTGGCCGAAAGCCCGGTAAACTTTGAATGTAAGCTGTCTCAATGTATTCAATTAACTGCCGCCAATGGGGATAAGATTGATACTTGGCTCGTCTTAGGTGAAGTTGTTGCCGTGCATATCGCCAAGCATTTGCTCAATAGTGAAGGTGTGTATCAAACCGCCCTCGCCGAACCCGTGCTGCGCGCTGGCGGCCCATCCGCCTACTATGGGATCTCCGAAGATCTGCGTTTCGATCTACATAGACCACAAGTGTAGGTGGTGGTACTCAAACTTCGTTTGAGTTTTTAATTCAAAGTCAAAGTCAAAGTCGTGGGGCTTCACCCCTTGATTTTTTATAAAGAGTCGACCAAAAGGGGAAAAGCGCCTGTTCCCCTTTTGGAAATCCCCCGACGTCCCTAGCGAAGTTACATGCATTGGTTAGTGGTCTCATACTCCAATAAAAATTGCCTAACGGCTCAGATGGGACATCCATGTCTCACCGAGCCTGCGCCATCATCCCTGATGTCGCCACGGCCCAGCTCAAACAACTAAGAGCTATCTACGTATTTCGACAACTTCGCAGGGGAGGCGAACTCCATTATTTTTGGAGTTGTTAGTTAGCCCGAAAAGCCAGAAGAATTGCGGGCGTCTCCATTCTTACTTTTATCTGTTGGACAACCTTAATAATTAAGGCACACAGCAGGTGGCAGTGGTGTGTCCTCTTTTGCGATTAACGTTGGGAATTGGTTGATGATTTGAGTGTATGACTCAGGGAACTTCAAACGTATCAATGACATTAAACGTTGATGATGAGGGTAGACCTTGGGTTCAAGTACCATTAGTAAGGATAAGTACTCCAATAGATGCTCAGGGTTAAATTCGTAATGGCTAGTCTCCAATAACAGATACAGTGGATCTCGTCCGCTTTCCCTATGTGGATAGCTAATATGCTGATTAACCAGATAATTTAGCAGTGGAAGATCGCGATTCACTATCGCAATGTCGAGCCAACTTTTACCCGTATAATCTAGCTTATCGATATCCAAACCTTCGGTCATAAGGGAAATCGTTTTGGAATTTGCCATGCGATACAAGGCATCGTAGTCGAATGTTTCTTGACGTAATTTGCTGAGTTGTAACTCAGTGAAATACTTGGGGTTATAACCTAATAGTTGATAGAAAAATTCACGATTTACATTCTCTTCTAACTGCGCGTCCTCAACCATTTTAATGGCTTCATTGATGTTATTCTGAGCCGCAAGCTTGTATATAGCGCTGTCTAAGTTGTGATCGCCACTTTGCCGTCTAGAAAGAGGTTGCCATTGTTGATAGTTAAAGCAATCAGCTAATGCTGGATCAATTTGATGGAGATGGGTGGCTGTGACCTCTTTGCCCTCTTTGGTTAGTTTATCGATAAAGTAAGAAAGACTACGTGGCTGCCATTGAGAATCTATTTTGTGAACGAATGACTGGCAATCTGCAACTGCTTCAGGTGTAGGACTGTTTGCATCTAGTTGTGCAAAATTGGCGTTAAGTTCTTTTAATAAAGGGGAGTTAGGATTAAAAGTTAATACTTTTTTAGGGAGTATATCTGTGAGTGTGAGGCCATACATTTGCTGTAAATTTGTTATTTGTTGTGCATCGAAGCTATAAATATGGCGAGGAAAGAAACCCACGGCTTTTTGATCTGACTGAATGCTAAAGTTGGCAGTGCTATTTAGTCCGTGAAGCGCTTTAATTATTTTGACTTGTCGTACAATTAAGTCATCTTCTAATGGAATATTCATTTGGAAATAGTAATCCAGACGAGCAAGGGCATAATCCATGGTTGTGCCTAGGTATGCATCATCACTGAGAACACTGTTCTTTTCTAGCAGAGCGGTTACGATTTGATCCCTGCCATAGTAGGCTGCGGTATCGATAAGATGTAGAGTTTCATTCTCTTGGATTCCGAATCCTATAATCTCATCTGTGTTATCAATTTTTTCAATGGCTTGTGACAATAATTGCTGGCTAAGTGAATCTTGTTTAATCAACCAATCAACATCATCGATGCTGAGCTTCGTTTCTTTAATGAGTGCTAGTGCGTCAGCTTGAGTGAGTGTGGCAATATTTTCTATTTGAGATTGAGGTATGCTTCTCTCGATTCGTACAGACGAGGGGAGATCAGGCACTAAAGCCTTTACTTGTTCAGCTAAACTTTGATTCTGCTGATTAAGTTTTGAGTCTTTTTGAGCTGCTTTGCCCGCCAATTAGCCGCGAAATTAGAATTTAAAAAGTGATCTATAGCCAATGTAATCTCATCGATAGAATACCCTTTGTCTAACCATTGATCCCATTCTTGTTTTCTAGCCCAATTCCAACGTGTTTCTTTTTCCGATGTGATAAGTTGCTGACAACTATAGTAGTTGTTAGGAGCCTTCAGTTTTTTGTGGGCGACTTCTTTCTCAAGTGTTGCGGATGAAGACGAGGTTGAGGGCTGGGCTGTTTTTATCTTGTCATTGGAATGCGATGAGCTGTTAGAGTTTTTTTGGGTAAACCAAAATAGCGCGGCAATACAGGCGAGTAAAGCGACAAGGTACTTCTTCATTTTGTTTCAATCCTTAAAACGAGCATAGAATTATAATGATGTTTTATAAGGGGATAATATCACCGGAGTTCGTCGTAATATGACATTTTATTTAGTCAGCGATGGTTAACATCATTTGATGTGTGGTTGTAAAAAATAGAATGAAGATTTGGTAAGGGATGGAGAGATTAAGCATTGGCATGAAAGTGACCGTTGGCGGCATGGATGCCGCCGTCGAGCATACATGGATGTACTCGCTGCGTGTCACTGGAATGACAGTGCTTAATCCTTACAGTTAATCAAGTTGCGCTAAAAAACAAAACCCCAGTAAAAACTGGGGGTTATTGTTTGAGCCTATGTTGGCAAAGGTTACTCAGCCAAACTCACACATCAACGCGTTATTTGATAAACGCGAAGGCATCGCCGTAGAGATGGGCTTCATCGACACCCATTTCGCGGAAGATTTCGCGGGCGGCGCCAACCATATCGAAACGACCTGCGATATAAATGTCATAGCCGTTTAGGCTGACAAAATCTTGCTTGATTTGCGCGAGCAGGTTAGCGGTTTTACCCTGCCAGTTAGCTGGAGCTTCTTCCACAACGGGCACAAAGTGTAACCAAGGGTGAGCGTCGTGCCATTGGCGGGCGATGCTTTCGTAGTACATCGCATCTTGGGTACGGCAACCCCAGTAGAGGGTGGTTTCGACCTGTTGGTCGAGGGCGATTTGTTGCTCGACAATACTCTTAATGTACGAGAAGCCAGTGCCACCGGCGATCAATAGACGTGGGCGCTGGCTGTCGTGGCGTAAGTGGGCTTCGCCGCCGGGAGCTTCGATGTCGATATGCGTGCTATTACGCAATTTTTCAACCACTTGCATTGGATAGCTTTCGCTAACGGCCGCGCCAATATGAAGCTCAATCACTTCGGCATTGGGGGCGGACGCGATAGAGAAGGGACGTTTATCTTTTTCACCCATCACAACACACAGGTATTGTCCCGCTTGAAACTCAAAGGGGTGTCGGGCTTTAACCACACCTGATACACGGCGTCGTTAAAGGGGGTTACTTTCTCTATCTTACAACGTATGGTTTTCATCAAACTTCCTTTGCACCTTTCATCATTTGTTGTCGTTAGGTGTCACATTAAGGCCGCTGGCGGCCTATTCTCTTGGCTTAAGTGGGTACGAGAGTCGTGCTTAAGCTGAATTATAGGGTTGGGCTGTCGTCTATGCCTAACTCATCCCAGATTGAGTCGATCTTTTGCTTAACCTTAGGATCCATCACGATCGGTGTGCCCCATTCACGGTTAGTTTCGCCTTCCCACTTATTAGTCGCATCGAGGCCCATTTTGGAGCCGAGGCCCGCTACGGGGGAGGCAAAGTCGAGGTAATCGATAGGCGTGTTATCGATCATCACGGTATCGCGCTTAGGGTCCATACGGGTGGTAATGGCCCAAATCACATCGTTCCAGTCGCGGCAATTCACATCGTCGTCGACCACCACAATAAACTTGGTATACATAAATTGGCGCAGGAAGGACCATGCGCCCATCATTACCCGTTTCGCATGGCCGGGGTATTGTTTACGAATCGAGATCACCGCCATCCGATAGGAGCAACCTTCGGGCGGCAGGTAAAAATCAATAATTTCAGGATATTGCTTACGCAAAATCGGCACAAACACTTCGTTGAGTGCCACACCTAACATGGCGGGTTCATCCGGTGGACGGCCTGTGTAGGTGCTGTGGTAAATCGGATCCTTACGGTGGGTAATATGGGTCACGGTAAAGACAGGGAATTTATCCGTCTCGTTGTAGTAACCCGTGTGGTCGCCGTAGGGGCCTTCTTCGGCCATTTCGTCGGGATCGATATAGCCTTCGAGGATGATCTCGCTGCTGGCAGGCACTTCTAAATCACAGCTTAATGCCTTGCAGACTTCGGTGCGCTCGCCGCGCAGCAATCCTGCAAAGGCGTATTCGCTCATGGCATCGGGCACTGGGGTGACCGCGCCTAAAATGGTCACAGGATCAGAGCCTAAGGCTACCACCACTGGGTAACGTTCGCCGGGGAATTGCTCTTTAAAATCGGCAAAGTCGAGGGCGCCACCACGGTGGGACAGCCAGCGCATAATGAGTTTATTCTTGCCGAGCAGCTGCTGACGGTAGATCCCAAGGTTTTGGCGACTCTTACGCGGACCTTTGGTAATGGTTAAACCCCAAGTGACCAAAGGTGCGACATCGCCCGGCCAGCAATGCTGAATCGGCAACTGAGTTAAATCGACTTCATCGCCCGTTTTTACCACTTGCTGACAGGCGGGATTACGCACCGTCTTAGGGGGCATATTCAGGGCTTGTTTGAACATGGGGATCTTGGAAATGGCATCTTTAAAGCCGCGTGGTGGCTCGGGTTCTTTTAAAAACGCCAGCAGCTCGCCCACATCGCGCAGGGCTAGCGGGTCTTCTTTGCCCAGGGCCATAGCTACGCGTTTAGGGGTGCCAAAGAGGTTGGCCAGCACTGGCATTGAATGATTCGTTGGATTTTCGAATAGGAGTGCAGGGCCTTTGGCGCGTAGAACGCGATCGGCGATCTCTGTCATTTCTAAATGAGGATCAACGGGGTAGCTAATGCGTTTGAGTTCGCCATTGGTTTCCAGATGATCGATAAAACTGCGTAAATCCTTAAAACTCATGTGGAAATAGCCTCTGCAGTGGAAATCCGTGTGGCGCGCACTATAGCATTTTTCTGTTTTAGGGTTAACCTATTCAGTGATCTTCCAGCTTTGGAAGCGTAAAATGCTTGTCCTAGGTCGATGTTTATTTGACCAGCGCCCGGTATTTCGAGGTTTATATGACACTCTCTCCATGCCTTGTTAAAGATAAATATCTTCAACTTCAATCAGTTTGCTTACCTAAGTCGGCTGAGCCTTGGCATAAACCAAGCTTTGCCTTGTCCTTACTGGGCGCCTTACTGATTTGCAGTTTAGCCGTGCCGAATCTGGCGGCGGCGCGCGATCGCGGCAATGATCGCCATAGCGAGAGTCATGGTCGCCACGATAATCACTACAATAATCACCATAAACATGGGGATAGCCATCGCCATTATCGTCCTTATTATCCGTGGGGATTGGGCCTAGGTGTCGGCTTAGCGACGGGTTGGGGCACGGGTTGGAATCTCGGCTATGGTTGGAACAATAACGGTTGGAACGATTGGGGCTGGAATGGCTCGCGTTATTGGAATTCACCCTATTCGGGCATAGGCTTGTCTATTCCTATGGCCTATGATGATACGCCAGTGGCGGTTTCGCCCCCTGTGCGAGTCACAACGAGTATGCAATATTCGCCGAGCGAAGGCCGTATGGTGTCGAATATGCCAACGAATAGTGCGACTGTGATATCACAGACAGGTGCATCGACGGCTAGGGCATCATCAGCCTCGGCGGAGCAAATTGCCAATGTGCCCCGTGCACGGGCGGCGCGCAGTGTGTCGAGCCTGCCGAGCAATGCCAGAATAGTGCAACAGGATGGCCGTACCTTATATGAGTGGCAAGGTACGCTTTACGCCTTCGATTGGAATAGCCAAACCTATCAAGAACAGTTAGTGAAGTAATATTGTTTTAGGCCTTATCGACGGGAGCCCCGAGTGGGCTCCTATTTTTTTCTTAGCCAGTTGTCGTTTTATAGAATCGCGGAGAAATCGTTTGCAAGCAGTTCAACCCCAGACTCAGGCTCAAAGCAGCGCGCTTTGGGTGTTACTCGCCTTGGCATTAGGCACCTTTGCCTTAGGCACCACAGAATTTGCCGCTATGACCTTAGTGCCTTATATCGCCAGCGATTTAAGTGTTGATGTCGCCCATGTGAGTTATGCCATCAGTGCCTATGCCCTTGGGGTGGTGGTGGGCTCGCCGATTATTATGGTGCTGGGGGTGAGGATTAAGCGGCGCACGCTGTTAATCGCCTTGGCCGCCATGATGGCGGTTGCCAATGGCTTAAGCGCCCTAGCACCCAGCTTGAATTGGTTAGTCTTTTTCCGCTTTTTAAGTGGCTTGCCCCATGGGGCTTACTTTGGGGTGGCTATGTTACTGGCGGCGTCATTAGTGCCTCCCGAGATGAAGGCTCGAGCGGTTTCTCGGGTGATTATCGGCTTAACCTTAGCCACTATCGTTGGTGTGCCCTTCGCGACTTGGATGGGACAAACCGTCGGTTGGCGCTCTGGTATCGGCATAGTGGCGATTATTGCCGCCGTGACTGCCGTGATGCTGTATTTTCTCGCGCCGAATGTCGCCGTACCGCAAAATGCCAGCCCGAAAAAAGAGCTGCAAACCCTGAAGAACCGTGAAGTTTGGCTCACGCTCGGCATTGCGGCTATCGGTTTTGGCGGGATTTTCTGTGTGTATACCTATCTGGCCGAGACGCTGATCCAAGTCACTCAGGTCGAGCCCTTTAAAATCCCGGTGATGATGGCGGTCTTTGGGATTGGCGCCACCTTGGGCACCTTAGTCTGTGGCTGGGCGGCGGATAAGTCGGCGCTGGCGGCGGCATTTTGGTCGCTGGTGTTAAGCACCTTAGTGTTGGCACTGTATCCGAGTTTGACGGGATCTTATTGGGCATTAATGCCGATTGTATTCTTTGTAGGTTCGGGGATTGGTCTGGCAACCATAGTACAGGCGCGATTAATGGATGTGGCCCCGGATGGGCAGGCCATGACGGGCGCTTTAGTACAATGTGCCTTTAACCTTGCCAATGCGATTGGCCCTTGGGTTGGCAGCTTAGTGATCTTATCAGGCCAAGGCATCGCCGCGACTGGCTATGCCGCAGCGCTGTTATCCCTCGGTGGTTTAGTTATGTGGTGGTTAACCCATAGGGAGAGTCGCCGCGCTGACAATCTTTGTACTGCAAACTGCATTGATTAAGCTGACCATGACGGCGCAGATCTATATCTGCGCCGCCTTTAAGTAAACTTCTTAACCTCTTTGTATGGTGATATCGGCGATATAACCATGTTCAGTGGCGAGCAGTGCTTGTTTTAGCATGCCTGCGGCCTCATCGGCGGACATAAAGCTTGAGGTATCTAGACTCTTACCACTGCTTGGCCAAAAGCCGGTATCCATACCGCCGGGATAAACCGCAATCAACTTCATTGGACTTTGCTTGAGCTCCAAACGTACCGATTCGATAAAGCCCCGCACCGCCCACTTGGCGGCGCAGTAGGTCGATTCACCCGCTTTGGCGGCGAGGGCGGCGGTGGACATAACGATCACCACCTTAACCGCTTGCTGCTTATAGCGTTTCACCAATTCACGTACCAGCAGAATCGTCGAAGTAACATTGTTATTTAGCAGTGCTTGGATTTCACTCGTGCCTTGGGTTTCCAGTGCGCCAAAGTAACCACTGCCAGCGCAGTGGATAACCGTGTTGGGAGTATCGGTGAGGCCATCGAATAGCGCTTCGACACTCGCTTCGTCTGCTAAATTGGCACTGATGGCGCTAATGCTTTGATTCGAAAATGGGCTGAGGGCATTAGCCACAGTATGAAGACGGTTGGCATCGCGTCCCGTCAGTGTAAGTGCTTGGTTATCCTTGGCATATAGGGCGGCTAATGCTGCGCCTAAGCCACTGCTTGCGCCAGTAATCAGTATCATCTTTACCTCTAAATTCTATTTCGAAGTCTAGGTTTCGATAAGAGTGAACAGCGGCTGGTCGAAGGCGACCTCGTCTCCGTCTTTCACCCAAATAGCGCCGACTATACCGTCACGCTCGGCCTCGATGGGATTTTGCATTCGCATGGCTTCGATAATGCAAAGCGTGTCGCCGCGGGCCACACTTTGACCCACACGCACCAAGGGCACTTCGGTTTGGCCTTGCGAAGCATGGAAGGTGCCGACCATGGGCGATAGCTGCACAAAACCTTCAATCACAGGCAGGGCGTCACGGGCTTTGGCTGGCTTTGGCGTGAGTGCAGAAGAGGGCGCAGGATTGTGCGCGCCTTCAGGTGCGCTTGTGGGATGCGGGCCGTAGCGGGTGATGCGAATAGACTCTTCCCCTTCGGTAATCGCCAGTTCTGCAATCCCAGATTCCTGCACTAATTCAATCAGTTTTTTGATCTTTCGAAGGTCAACCGCCATGGCTTGTGGCTCCCTGTACTCACGCTAATCGCGTTTATGCCTTCAATCTCTTAATCGCCGCCGCAAGGGCAAACTCATAGCCTTGGGCGCCGAAACCACAAATTACCCCAATGGCCTTATCGGACAAATAGGAGTGGTGGCGGAAGGGCTCGCGGGCATGGACATTGGATAAATGCACTTCAAAGAAGGGAATATCTACCCCAAGCAGTGCGTCACGCAGGGCCACACTGGTGTGGGTAAAGGCTGCGGGGTTGATAATGATCATCTGCGCATCGGTGGCATGGATAGCGTTGATCAGTTCAAATTCGGCATTCGATTGAATATGCTCAAGTTCAACACCTGCTGCTTGAGCTTGTTCACTCAAAATGGCAACGATATCGGCTAAGGTTTGATGACCGTAAACACTGGGCTCACGGCGGCCAAGGAGGTTTAAATTGGGGCCATTGATGAGCAGAACTTTATGATTCATTACGCTTTCCTTTTACGACATGCCTTAACGGGTTGAATGCCATTAACTTAACCTGTTCGGGCGGATTTTGCATTATGAATGTCACCGCGCTGTCGGCGGGGTTAATCAAACTTAATCTGTCGCATGGCTTTAGTGGCGCCACGTTGTTTTTTCGCATCTAAGCGTTTGGTTTGGCTGCTTTTGGTCGCGCGGGTTGGAATGCGTTTTTTGGGCACTTCGGCCACGCTGGCAACTAGGGCGATAAATTGCTCCAATGCGGTTTGCCGATTCGCCTCTTGGCTGCGGCTCGCCTGACATTTGATAATGATTTTGCCACTGGCGGTAATCCGATGATCGGCTTTTTGCAGCAGGCGCTGCTGATAAAACTCGGGTAATGACGAGTTTTTAATATCAAAAATCAATTGGGCGGCGGTGGAGACTTTATTTACATTCTGCCCGCCAGCGCCGCTTGAGCGGATAAATTGCCACTCGATTTCATTTTCCGGAAGTTCCACACGGTTTGAGATTTTTATCATGGCAGACTTAGGGTTTTGTCCAATTGCTTTGAGAAGCGAGCAATAACTGCTTATGGCTTTTCAATAGATTTGTTATCATCGGCGCATTCTTGCTGGGCAGGCGTGTTTGCCCGTTTGCAAAATAGTGTTCTCGTTTCGGAGTGCCTTTATGTTATGCCAAATCCCCGATATTGCTAAGGGTGTTATCAGTCTTTTCGCCAGTGGTAGACTCTCATCAACCGATTATCGGACCCGTTTACAGCCGGCCATTAAGAGTTACCGCAAGGATTGGGGACAAGTTTGCCTGTATATCGAGGCGGACGTCTTACTCGAAGGCTGGGAATTTGAGTCGCTAACGGGCAGCGGCGAAGTCCAACTCCCTAATTTTGAAGCCTTAGTATTTGTTGGTGGCCCAGATTGGGTGGGTAACGCTGTGCGTTTACTCGGCCCCTTTATGCAGGGCGAAGTGGCTTGGTTCCCCTTAGAACAAAAAGCCAAAGCTATCGACTGGATTGCGAAACGTTCAACTTTTTAACGGCCCATGGTGGGTATTACTTATAAGGAATTAACTATGTCTTTGTTGAAAACTATGACTGCCAAACCGACCGCTAAATTAGGCGCTATCGCCCTAGTGTTGGCCTTTACCGCAGGCTTAAGTGCCTGTGCGCCAGAGGTGGGCAGTGAAGCTTGGTGTAAGCAAATGAAGGATAAACCATCTGGCGATTGGACGGCGAACGAAGCCGCCGATTACGCAAAACACTGCGTGTTTAAATAAGCTTTTCAAGCGAGTAGCGTCACAGCTTGGCTTCTTTTTAGTTGCAAGCTGTGAACTTATGCTTAGAATCCCTGTCTGAAGTTGCACAAGCTATTGCTTAACAACCTACTGAATTGTCCAAAGGTGATATTTGATTTCGACCGCCAAGCCATTCTTTAGCCGAATGGTCACCCTACTGATAGCCATTATCGTGCTGCAATTTGCGGGCGCGAATTTGGGTGCGCATCAGTTACATGCGGGTAATGGTGCCGAAGAAGCCGAGAATCATCCCCATCTCCAATTTAGTGCGCCCGTGACCACCTTGGCCCAATGTGTGGATTGTGTGTGCCCCAATGAGCAGGCACTCGGATTCAGTGCCGAGGCGTTTGGCGAAACGGCACTCAAGTCGGGCATAGCAACGGCGAGCGTGAGTGGCCATTCACACTTAGTGCAAACCACTGAAATTCAAGATTTTGACCTCTGCCTCGATTGCCAATGTCACGGCGGTCATGTGGCGTTGTTATCCCATACCGAGAGCCAAACGGCTATCGCGTTTGATATGGCCTATGTGCCGGCTGATTTAGCTTATTTCTCGGCAGATCAATTACCTAAGTACCGCCCTCCCATCGCTTAACCTTCAATATCTGCTTATCGCGTATCGCAGCGTTTTTGCGTGTCGCTATAAGCCCTTTATTTATCCCCACAGCATCGATGATGGGTCTAAAACGGCCATGGCTCGTGCTAGCGCTTTGAGCTTATTCGATATTTAACGCCTCTGGGGAGTGTTCGATTGGTATCCGTATGCCTATGGCGTGGGCCAATCAATATTAGATATTGTTAGGAATTGCGATGAATAAAACCATTATCGCCCAGACCTTGTTTGCCCTCATGAGTAGCTTAGTGCTCGTCGGCGGACAGGTTAACTCTGCCGTTGCAGCAACTTCAGCCCTCGAATCCAAAGTGCTTAAGGACGATTCAATCGTCTCATCGGTTGAATTGGCACCAGACAAGCTATTAGCCCCTGAGACTCAAGCCTCACTTAATCAGTGGTTGCCTGAGTTACTCATGCGAATTAATCAGTTACCCGAAGTGCAGGCGCAAATTGCTCGGCAGCAACAGGCAGAGCTTGCCATTGCGGCTGCGGATCGCGCCATCTATAACCCTGAGCTTGGACTCAATTATCAAAACGCCGACACAGATACCTACAGCCTAGGGCTGAGCCAAACCCTAGATTGGGGCGATAAGCGCGGCGTAGCGACTCGCCTTGCCCAGCTCGAGGCGCAAATCCTGTTAGCAGATATACAGTTAGAGCGCAGTCAGATGTTGGCCGAGCGGCTATTGGCGCTGGCCGAGCAGGCGCAGAGCAATAAGGCGCTGACCTTCGCCGAGCAGCAATTAAGGTTTACGCAGGCACAGCTCAATATTGCCGAGCAGCGCTTTGCGGCTGGGGATTTATCCGATGTTGAATTGCAACTGCTTAAACTCGAATTGGCAAGCAATACCGCCGACTATGCGCTGGCCGAACAAGCGGCGTTAGTGGCCGATGGCAAAGTCATCGAATTACTTGGCGTCGATAAGCTGGGATTTCGGGAGTTTATCCCCGAGATTGGCCAATGGGTGTCTAAGATGTCCCCAAAAGCGGATTTACCCGCATTGACCAGTGCCCATCAACAGGTGTTGCTGGCCAAGGCCAATGCCATGAAGGTTAAGGCGGACACTGCGGCCGATCCCACCATCAACCTCGGTGTTGAAAAGGAAGGCGATGACAACAAGTTTGGCGTCGGCGTGGCGATCCCTTTGCAGGTGCGGAATAACTACAGCGAGTTACAGTCGGTTGCCGATAAAGGCATCGCTATCGCGGAGCAGAACTACTTAGCCCGTGAGCGAGTACTTACGGCCAAACAGGCACAATTTGCCAATGCGTTACCCCGTTTACTGGCGCGCTATCAAGATTGGCGTGAGCGAGTCGAAGCCTCGGGGAGTAAAGCCGCTAAATCCTTAAGTGAGCAGTGGCGTTCGGGGGATGTGAGTACTAGCGAGTATTTGCAGAGTCGGCGACAACTCGCGGCCAGCTATTTGGTCGGTTTAAACCTCGAAACGGCAATTTATCAGAGTTGGTTAACTTGGATGGGGGACAGCGGTCAGCTGCTGTCTGTGATCGACAATTTAGTCGACAAATCAAGTTCCACTTCTTCCACAAATGCCGTGCCAGCAAAGTAATCGTGAGGTAACACTATGAATTCATTTACTCAAAAATCGTCTTTCCATACTTTGGGCACAGTGTCTGCTGCGGGCTTAAGGTCGTTATTTACTCCTTCTCGTTTAGCGCTGGCGCTGATGCTTACTTCGTTAACTATTACGACCCCCACCTTCGCGGGTGAAGGCCATGACCACGGCGCCGAAAAGGTGGCCAATACCGCTGAAAAGAGCGTAAGTGCAACAGAAGATGACCATGGTGAGCAGGCGCTCACTTTTACGCCTGCGCAGTTGGAACTTGCCGGCGTGCGCCTGTTGCCCTTGAACAGCGACAGCTTAAGTCTTAGCAATCTTAATCTCGATATTCGGGCGACGGCGACTTTAGTGGTTGACCGTGATAGAACCGCGACCTTAGCGCCGCAGCTGGATGTGCGGGTGCAGGCGCGCCATGTGGTGCCCGGCCAAGAGGTGAAAAAAGGTGAGCCCTTACTGACCTTGGGCGGTGCAGAAGTCGCCAAGGCGCAGGCGGAATATATCAATGCCGCCGCCGAGTGGAGTCGAGTGCGTCGGATGAGCGAGGGCGCGGTGAGCGTGAGCCGCAGAATGCAGGCGCAGGTCGATGCTGAACTTAAGCGAGCAATTCTGGAGGCGATCAAGATGACGGATGCACAGATCCGTACCTTAGAGTCGACTCCAGAAGCTATCGGTAGCTATCAACTTTTAGCGCCTATCGATGGCCGTGTGCAGCAGGATATTGCCATGCTAGGCCAAGTGTTCACCGCTGGCACACCATTAATGCAGTTGACCGATGAGTCGCACCTTTGGGTGGAAGCGCAATTAACCCCGGCGCAGGCGGCCAATGTGAATGTCGGCGGCCCGGCGTTAGTGCAAGTGGGGGATAAAACGCTGGCGGGCAAGATTATTGGCCGTTCCCATGAGCTAGATAGCGTGACCCGCACCGAGCAAATTTTAGTCAGTATGCCCAACCCTGAACATGTGTTACACGCGGGGCAATTTGCCGAGCTGTATTTTGCCGATGCGCCCAAGGGCAGCGACTTATCATCAGGCTTTTCTTCAGGAATTGTCTTGCCCGATGCGGCGCTTACCCGCAGCGGGGATGGCGATTGGCAGATCTTTATTCAAGACGAGGATGGTTTTGAAGCCATTGAGGTGGAGCTGGTGCAGCGTCAGCGTGGCTTAAGCCTAGTGCGCGGCGACAAGTTGGATAAGGCACGACAGGCACAACTAAAAGTGGTGGTGGGAGGCGCATTTTTCTTAGCGTCGGAGCAGGCCAAAGCTGGCTTTGATATTCATGCCCACTAATGCCGATGAGTCGAACCTTATCAAGCCCTATTTTTACGCCTTTTTAAAGGCTTAGGGCGAATGCGCGAGGAATTTATATGTTGCAAAAAGCAATCGAAGCCGCGATTAAAAATCGGCTATTAGTAGTGCTGGCACTACTTGCTGTGGTGGCCGCTAGTGTCGCCATGTTGCCTAAATTGAATCTGGATGCCTTTCCCGATGTGACCAACGTACAGGTGACCATCAATACTGCGGCCGAGGGCTTGGCCGCCGAAGAGGTGGAGAAGCTCATCAGTTATCCGGTCGAATCGGCCATGTATGCCTTGCCAGCGGTGACCGAGGTGCGCTCACTTTCACGTACTGGCTTGTCCATTGTGACCGTGGTATTTGCCGAGGGCACGGATATTTACTTTGCCCGTCAGCAAGTGTTTGAGCAGTTACAGGCGGCGCGGGAGATGATCCCAAGCGGAGTGGGCGTGCCAGAAATTGGCCCTAACACTTCAGGTTTGGGGCAGATTTATCAGTACATTCTGCGGGCTGACCCTAGCTCTGGCATTAATGCCGCCGAGCTGCGTAGCCTTAACGATTACCTCGTTAAACTGATCATGATGCCGGTGGGCGGTGTGACCGATGTTTTATCCTTTGGCGGCGAGGTACGCCAGTATCAAGTGCAGGTCGACCCTAACAAGCTGCGAGCCTATGGTTTGTCGATGGCGCAGGTGAGTGAGGCGCTTGAGAGCAATAACCGCAACGCTGGTGGCTGGTTTATGGACCAAGGCCAGGAGCAATTGGTGGTGCGGGGTTATGGCATGTTACCCGCGGGTGAAGCAGGGCTTGCCGCGATCGCCCAAATTCCGCTGACTGAAGTCCGTGGCACGCCTGTGCGAGTGGGCGACATTGCTAAGGTCGATTTTGGCAGTGAGATCCGTGTTGGGGCCGTGACTATGACGCGCCGCGATGAAGCGGGTCAGGCGCAAGCCTTGGGCGAAGTGGTGGCGGGCGTCGTGCTTAAGCGCATGGGCGCCAACACTAAGGCGACGATTGATGATATCGATGCGCGGATTAATCTGATTGAGCAGGCGCTGCCTAAGGGCGTGTCCTTTGAGGTGTTTTACGACCAAGCGGACTTAGTGGATAAAGCCGTTACCACAGTGCGCGATGCGCTGCTGATGGCCTTTGTGTTTATCGTGGTGATCTTGGCGCTGTTCCTTGTGAATATCCGCGCCACCCTGTTAGTGCTGCTGTCTATCCCTGTATCCATTGGTTTGGCGCTAATGGTGATGTCTTACTATGGCCTGTCTGCCAACTTGATGTCTCTCGGTGGATTAGCGGTGGCCATTGGTATGTTGGTCGATGGTTCTGTGGTGATGGTTGAAAATATTTTCAAACATTTAACTCAGCCAGACCGTCGCCATTTAGCCCAGGCGAGAAGCCGCGCCGATGGCGAAGTTGACCCATATCATGGCGATGAGGATGGCTGTGCTCATGCTTTAGACGCGGATAACAGCATGGCCGTGCGCATTATGCTGGCGGCGAAAGAGGTTTGCAGTCCGATCTTCTTCGCGACCGCCATCATCATTGTGGTGTTTGCGCCGTTATTTGCGCTGGAAGGGGTTGAGGGCAAACTGTTTCAGCCGATGGCGGTCAGCATTATTTTGGCGATGATTTCCGCTTTACTGGTGGCCTTGATTGCCGTGCCTGCACTGGCGGTTTATCTGTTTAAGCGTGGCGTCGTGCTCAAGGAGAGCGTTGTCTTAGCACCTTTGGACTCCGCCTATCGCAAGCTGCTGAGTGCAACACTTGCTCGGCCAAAGTTGGTGATGATCAGCGCGCTGCTGATGTTTGCCATGAGTATGGTTTTGCTGCCCAGGCTGGGGACCGAGTTCGTGCCCGAGCTAGAGGAAGGTACGATTAACCTTAGGGTGACGCTGGCACCGACCGCGAGCCTTGGCACTTCTTTAGATGTAGCGCCAAAGCTTGAGGCCATGTTGCTGGAGTTCCCCGAGGTGGACTATGCCTTGAGCCGTATCGGCGCGCCTGAATTAGGCGGCGATCCTGAGCCTGTCAGCAATATCGAAGTCTATATCGGCCTTAAACCCATCGAAGAATGGCAATCGGCTAGCTCGCGTTTGGAGCTGCAACGGTTAATGGAAGAAAAGCTCAGTGTCTTCCCCGGACTGCTACTCACCTTCTCACAACCGATTGCGACGCGGGTCGATGAGTTGCTCTCTGGGGTAAAGGCGCAGCTGGCGATCAAGCTGTTTGGCCCCGATTTAGATGTCTTATCAGAAAAGGGACAAGTGCTCACCGATCTGGTGGCGAAAATTCCCGGCGCCGTGGATGTGTCACTCGAGCAGGTCAGTGGTGAGGCGCAGCTGGTAGTGCGGCCAGACCGGTCGCAGCTTGCCCGTTATGGCATCAGTGTCGACCAAGTGATGTCGCTAGTCAGCCAAGGGATAGGCGGTGCCAGTGCCGGACAGGTAATCGACGGTAACGCGAGATACGACATCAATTTGCGCCTCGCAGCCGAGTATCGCAGCAGCCCGGATGTGATTAAGGATTTACTCCTTAGCGGCAGTAATGGTGCCACAGTGCGTTTAGGTGAGGTGGCCAGCGTTGAGGTGGAAATGGCGCCGCCGAATATTCGCCGTGATGATGTGCAGCGCCGCGTGGTGGTGCAAGCCAACGTGGCGGGGCGGGACATGGGATCTGTGGTCAAAGATATCTATGCGCTAGTGTCTCAGGCCGATTTGCCCGCAGGATACACGGTAATTGTGGGTGGTCAGTACGAGAACCAGCAGAGGGCACAACAAAAGCTGATGTTGGTGGTGCCTATCTCTATCGCTTTGATTGCCTTGCTGTTGTACTTCTCCTTTGGTGCGCTGAAGCAGGTCTTATTGATCATGGCAAACGTGCCTCTGGCATTGATCGGCGGTATCGTGGCGCTGTTTGTCAGCGGCACTTATCTATCGGTGCCAAGCTCCATTGGTTTTATCACGCTGTTTGGGGTGGCGGTACTCAATGGTGTGGTGTTAGTGGACTCGATTAATCAGCGCAGGCAGAGCGGCGAGTCGCTCTATGACTCGGTTTACGAAGGCACGGTTGGCCGTTTACGCCCAGTGCTGATGACGGCCTTGACTTCGGCCTTGGGCTTGATCCCCATCTTAGTGTCATCGGGTGTGGGCAGTGAAATCCAAAAGCCGCTGGCGGTGGTGATTATCGGCGGGCTGTTTAGCTCTACGGCACTGACGTTATTGGTGTTACCGACCCTGTATCGCTGGTTATATCGCCACGATAAGTCGCCCGCCTAGTGGGATGTTGAGCCTTGGCATCATTTTGTGGCAAGGCTCAATGTTAAAGTTAAAAATCAGTGAGCTATAGTGCGCGATCTAGGCTAGGCTTAGCTCTGGTATTAAGGATTACTATCTCTGGAGAGCATTATGATCGCAGTCATTTTTGAAGTCGTGCCCACGAAAGAAGGCAAGGAAGAATATCTGCACGTGGCAGCTGAGATGCGCCAATATTTAGAAGGGCGTCAGGGGCTGATTTCAATTGAACGGTTTCAGAGCTTAACCGACGATGGCAAGGTGCTGAGCTTATCGTTTTGGGATGATATGGCCTCTATTACCCAATGGCGTAATCAAATGGCCCACAGCATTGCTGAGCAATCTGGCATTGTGCCTTGCTTATTTAACGCTTATCGCATCCGTGTTGCCGAAGTAGTGCAAGACTATAGCGAAACAGTGCACGACGTGCCCGAGTAAGCTAAGCGCTTGAACAAAAACAAAACCCATCGAAGTCGATGGGTTTTTTATTGCAATCAATAAGATAAAAATGGCGTTAGCTTATTTTTCTTGCTGCGCTTTAAGTAGATCGCGGATCTCTGATAACAGCTCTTGATCTTTGGTCGGTGCAGGTGGCGCTTTCGGCGCTTCTTCCTGCTTGCGTTTTAGACTGTTAATGGCTTTTAAGCCCATAAAAATCGCGAAGGCGATAATGGTAAAGTCGATGATGGTTTGAATGAATTTACCGTAAGCAATCACTACCGCTGGCGCATCGCCCTGGGCGGCTTGCAACACTATGCTCAGATCGCTGAAATTCACGCCACCTAAGATGATCCCAATTGGCGGCATAATGATATCGGCTACAAAGGATGAGACTATCTTGCCAAAAGCGGCACCGATGATAATACCCACCGCCATATCGATCACATTGCCACGGGACGCAAAAGCCTTGAACTCTTTAATTAAGCTCATTAGGTTTCCTCCGAAATTAAAAATGAAATGTTAAATTTTATTGTGTTATCTGTATCAGGAAAACCTAAGGGTCTTTTGCTGCCTGTTACCTTGCCAAGCTTATAGGGGCTTAAGGATTAAGGCAATTCTGACATTCGGGATTTATCCTTCGCCGTCTGATTTCACCCTCTGAAAGTTACAATTGTTAAGTTTGACGTGGGGAAGGCTGCTCTTGCTGACCGATAAATTCTGGTACTTCTAATACCTGTGACCCCCATCGTTTGAACAGGGCGGTATAGATAAATTCGATAAAGACGCGATATTTGCGTGGTAAATACGCCCGTTTGGGATAACTGAGCACCACTTTGGTTTGCACCATAGGATAATCGTCGAGGAGCGGCACTAAATAGCCTTTCTCTATCGCTTCCTGCGCAATAATCGACGGCACGGCCGTAATGCCAAGCCCTGCAATGGCGGCTTCGCGGGCAATGGTGACATTGTTTACGGTTAGCTGCGTGACGGGTTCAATCACCACCCAAGACTGGCCATCAAACAGCTTCCACGCCCCTTCAATATGCGCCGACTGTAAGCGAATCGCTTTATGCTTGGCCAAGTCCTGCGGCACTTTGGGTGTGCCGTGTTCGGCTAAATAACTTGGGCTTGCCATCAATGATTTGTAGGCGTTAACTAAGGAATAGCTCTGCAGACGAGTATCGCTCGAGTCGGCGATTTGGAATAACAAATCGATGCCTTCTTCTATCACATCGACCTTGCGGTTAGTGAGCTCAGCCTCAATGGTGATATCGGGATAAAGGGTTAAAAACTGGGCGAAGATAGGCCCGAGAAACAATTGGCCTAACTCGATGGGGCACACAATTTTTAGGTTGCCTTTAATCAATTGCTGGTGGGCGCTGAGCTGATTTTCGGCGCTCTGCAGATCGCTCAAGATCTTATTGATCCGATTGTAGTAACTCGATCCCGCCTCGGTGAGTTTGAGGGCGCGGGTCGTTCGGAATAACAATTGGGTGCCAGTATCGGACTCCAGTTCGGCAATCTTGCGACTGACGGTGGCCTTAGTTAAACCCAGGGCCTTGGCGGCGCCAGTAAAGCTGCCTTGCTCGACTACTTGGGCAAATATCTGCACACGATTGAGATCCATGATTGTTACGCCTGTGAAACAGTGGGTTGATTTTTAACTATCTAATAAACGTGATGAGACAGTAGTACACTAGCACTCACTAATCAAGGAGTCATTCATGTCCAAAAGTAAGCTCATCATCGCCGTTCCACTGATACTCGCCGCTGTCGCGGGGGCGGCTATTACTGGTGGACGCAAGTACGTTTTATCGAAACCACTGACAACGCCTATGTTGAGGCCGATATCTCCCATGTGAGTGTGAAGGTCCCAGGTTATGTGGTGATATCCGATGTGACCGATAACCAGCATGTGCGCAAGGGCGAGTTATTGGCGCAACTTGAAGATAACCAGTTTAGCGCCAAAGTCAGCCAAGCCGAGGCGTCACTCGCCAGTGCTAAGGCCGATCTGCAAACCTTAGCCGCTAAGGTGGAATTACAACATGCGTTGATCAGTCAAGCGAGTGCGGGCGTGGTCGCGGCGCAGGCCGACAAACTGCGCGCCGAGCAACAGTTAACTCGTGCTAAAAAGTTAAAAGTCAGCAACTACAGCTCACAGGACGATGTCGACCAATTGCAGGCAGGTTTTGATTCTGCCGCCGCTGGGCTGGATGAAGCCAAGGCACTGTTAGTGGCTAAAGAGCGTGAGCTTGCCGTGTTCAATGCCCAGCTTAATCAAGCTGGCTCTGTGGTTGAGCAGTCGAATGCGGCATTGGAGCTGGCTAAAATTCAGCTTAATGATACCCGCGTGACCGCGCCTTTCTCTGGGGTGATTGGTAAACGCGGCGCCATGGTGGGGCAATATGTGCAGCCCGGCCAGGCTCTCTACAGTTTGGTTCCGGATGGGGCTGTGTGGATCACGGCGAACTTTAAAGAAACCCAAATCCAACATATGCAACCTGGGCAGTCGGTGCAGGTCAGTCTCGATGCGTTTCCCGACAAAACCTTTACAGGTGTTATCGATAGTCTGTCGCCGGCGTCCGGAGCCAAATTCAGTCTGCTGCCCGCCGAAAATGCCACGGGTAACTTCACTAAAATCGTGCAACGTATTCCGGTGCGGATCCGTTTAGATCTCTCAGAAGAAGAGGCGCGTGTCGTCCCCGGTTTAAGTGCCGTGGTCAAGGTCGATACTGCGTCGCACCCGACGACAGCCATCGCTGCTAACGTCGGTCGCTAAGTAGGTCGTTAACATGAGCACAATTGCTGCGGCACCTGAGGCTATCGCCGCGGGGGCAACACCGAGCGAATATGAGCGTGGTAGTCGCCGTTCGTGGATTGCTGTTTTCGGTGGTTTGATTGGCGCCTTTATGGCGATCCTCGATATTCAAATCACTAATGCCTCGATGAAGGAAATCCAAGGCAGTCTTGGGGCAACGCTGGAGGAAGGCAGTTGGATTTCAACGGCTTATCTGGTTGCCGAGATGATTGCGATCCCGCTCTCGGGTTGGTTAAGCACAGGGCTTTCGGTCAGGCGTTATCTGCTGTGGACCACAGCTGCCTTTATCTTTGCTTCTATCCTGTGCTCGATTTCGTGGAACCTCGAGGCCATGATCGCCTTTCGGGCGTTGCAGGGTTTCTTTGGTGGCGCGTTGATCCCGCTAGCCTTTCGGCTGATCTTAGAATTTTTACCCGAGAATAAACGTGCCGTGGGGATGGCGTTATTCGGGGTGACGGCGACGTTTGCACCCTCGATTGGCCCAACCTTAGGTGGTTGGTTAACTGAGCATTTTAGTTGGCATTACCTGTTTTATATCAACGTGCCGCCCGGATTGCTGGTGATGGCGATGTTGGCCTATGGTCTCGAAAAGCGCCCCGTGGTGTGGGACAAGCTGAAAAATGCCGACTTAGCGGGCATTGTCACTATGGCGCTGGGTATGGGCTGCCTCGAGGTGGTACTTGAGGAAGGTAACCGCAAGGATTGGTTTGGCTCGGATCTGATCCGCAATCTCGCCATCATTGCCGCGGTGAATTTAGTGCTGTTTGTGTGGATCCAGCTTAAACGTAAAGATCCTTTAGTGAATTTACGCCTGCTCGGTAAACGCGATTTTGTGCTTTCGACCATAGCTTACTTTTTGCTGGGGATGGCACTCTTTGGTGCTATCTATTTGATCCCACTTTATTTGTCTCAAGTGCATGATTACACGCCGCTGGAAATCGGCGAAGTCATTATGTGGATGGGCTTCCCGCAGTTGTTGGTATTGCCATTAGTGCCGCGTTTAATGCAACGTTTCGACGGGCGATACTTAGCCGCCTTCGGCTTTTTTATGTTTGCCCTCAGTTATTACATGAATAGCCAAATGACCGCCGATTACGCGGGGCCGCAAATGATCGCCTCCCAAGTGGTGCGCGCCTTAGGCCAGCCCTTTATCTTAGTGCCGATTGGCATGTTGGCGACGGCCCATTTAAAGCCCCATGAGAATCCTTCGGCTTCGACCGTACTGAACGTGATGCGTAATTTAGGCGGTGCCTTTGGTATCGCGCTGGTGGCGACCTTAACTGATAACTTGGCCCGCAGCCATTTGGCCCATGTTAAGGAGTCTTTGCCTGCGGTCAGCACACAGGCGCAGGACTATTTGAATCAGAGCGCCAGTATGTTGCAACAGGGCGGCTCGGATCCCTATACCGCCACCATGCAGGCCAAG
The DNA here is from genome assembly GCF_025449215.1 of Shewanella seohaensis. Lineage (NCBI taxonomy): Bacteria > Pseudomonadati > Pseudomonadota > Gammaproteobacteria > Alteromonadales > Shewanellaceae > Shewanella > Shewanella seohaensis. Next base: position 4,647,972 of record NZ_CP104900.1, on the reverse strand, counting down.
GCTCTGTTAGGACAAACCATGAGTCAGCAGGCGTATATTCAAGCCTATAACGATGTGTTTTTGATTATGGGTGCCCTGTTGTTAATTGCCGTGGTGGCTGTGCTGCTTATCCGTAAACCTCAAGGGCCAGTCGCCCACGATGCGGTAATTGAATAAGACTGACTCATTTCGTTTTCGCAATGCGTAACCCTTGCGCCTTAATTCCCCCAGGATTAAGGCGCTTTTTTATGCGGCGACCGCTGTGATAGACTCGGACTCTTTTCCGGTTGTACGCAGAGCCTTTTTATGTCGATACAAGATTCAGTCGAATGGCAAAATCTTAAATTTAATCAATTAACTGCTAACACTTTGTATGAGATTCTCAAACTGAGAGTCGATGTGTTTGTGGTCGAGCAGGCCTGTGCTTATCCAGAGCTTGACGATAAAGATAGACACCCTGAAACCCTGCATTTAATCGGCCTATCGCCAGCAGGCGAGTTGCTCACCTATGCCCGCATTTTGCCTCCGGGGCTGAGTTATCCCGAGGCTAGTATTGGCCGAGTCGTCGTGTCTCCAGCGGGACGAGGTAAAGGGCTGGCAATGCCTTTGATGCAACAGGCGATTGAATCGGCACTCAGCACTTGGCCTGCTGCAGGTATCCAAATTGGTGCTCAGGATTATCTGAAAAACTTCTACCAAAAACTTGGGTTTAACGCCTGTTCCGACATGTATTTGGAAGATGGCATTCCCCATTTAGATATGCGCTATCAGCCAGCGTAAGCGGCGATCAATATAAGCAATGCGTGTAAGCATCCAAATTAAGCCAATTAAGGAACCGAAATGACAACTTCAACGGACTATAAAATCAATCAACAACAAATTGCCTGCGTGGCAAGTTTTCTGGCTAAAGAGGGCAAAACTGAAGCGCTGATCGCCGCGCTTGCGAGCCTTATTCCTGACACGCGCCGCGAAGCAGGCTGCATCCGTTATGAGCTCAATGTCAGCCGTGATGAACCGCGCCGCGTGACCTTTGTGGAGAAGTTTGTCGATATCGCGGCGTTCGATGAGCACTGCGCTAAGGATGCCATTCAGCATTATTTCCATCAGGTGATGCCCGAGTTAGTCGAGTCTTTCCATGTGGAAACTTACCATCAAGTCATCGCTTAATTTATCTGGCTTAACAGGAGTTTGCAGTGTTAATTAACTACATTGAACCTGTATTTAGACCGCCATCAGAATGGAAGTCATTAATACTGCAAGTGACTAACGGTTGTAGTTGGAATCAGTGCAGTTTTTGTGATATGTACACCCAGCCGCAAAAAGCCTTTAGAGCACAAAAACTCGATAAGATTGAACAAGATATTCTCGCAATAGCCCAAACTGGTATGCCAGTATCGCGGGTGTTTTTGGCCGATGGTGATGCTATGAGCTTACCCTTTGCACGGCTAGAGGCGATTTGCGAGTTAATCCATAAGCACTTACCACAGGTTACGCGGATCAGCAGTTATTGTTTGCCGCGTAACTTGAATAATAAAACCCCTGAGCAGCTCGCTCGGCTGCGGGAGTTAGGCCTAAGTCTACTGTACGTTGGCTGCGAAAGTGGTGATGACGAAGTGCTGACCAAGATTAAAAAAGGCGAAACTTTCGAGTCATCGCTGGCGGCATTACAAAAAATTCGTGCGGCGGGAATGAAGTCTTCTGTCATGATCCTCAATGGCTTAGGTGGCGTAGCATTATCGCAGCAACATGCTATCAACTCAGCCAAGTTGATGAATGCTGCCCAGCCCGATTATTTATCCACATTGGTGGTTACTTTGCCGCTCGGTACAAAGCGGATGGATGCCGTGTTTGATGGCCAGTTTCAGTTGCCGGACCAATTGGGATTATTCCAAGAAATGCAAACCCTGCTTAGCCATTTAGAGCTGGAGCAAACGATTTTTCGCTCCGATCATGCCTCTAATTACCTTGTGCTAAAAGGAGTATTAGGTAAGGACAAGGCCAAATTGCTGGCACAAGTCGAGCAGGCGATTAACGCGCCGCGCAGCATTCCCTTAAGGCAGGAATGGCAGCGGGGTTTGTAATTGAGGCCGAGTAAAAAGCCCCAGGAAGATGCTGGGGCTTTTTTATTGGAAACGGATCAGCAGTGCTTAGAAATTATAACGAACGCTGACTTTGTAGCTGCGTGGCTCGCCAGGCATAGTCCACATCGATGAATAAGAGCTTTGATAGTAAACTTCGTCGAATAGGTTAGTGATATTAAATTGCAGGCTAACATCCTGATTTAACGCGTAGGTGCTAAATAAATTCACTAAGGTATATGCCGGCAGTATGTAGTTTGGATCAATGGTTTCACCTAAGCGATCGCCCACATAAAGCACTGTCGCTCCCGCGGAGGCATCGGAACCAAACAATGAAGTATCATGTTTTAGCGTGAGATGACCATTGTGTTTTGGAATGTTGATTAAACGACTGCCTTCGGGAATGCTCACGCCCCAATCTGCGTTGAGAATATCGTTAGCTGTCTTGGCATCGGTATAGGCGTAGGATAGCAACAGCTGAGTATTGGCTGTTAGGTAGGCAGCCAAATCCAGCTCAACCCCTTGGCTATCGGCTTTACCTAGTGCCGCTGAAAAACCTGAATTCACAGGGTCTGCAGTTAGCACATTACTCTTTTCGGCGCGGAAGAGGGCGATAGAGCCTGTCAGATTTTCTAACTCAAACTTAGTACCTAGCTCATAGGATTTACTCTCTTCGGGTTCGAATGCGACACCGCGATAATCAGAACCTGTGTTAGGGCGAAAACCTTCAGAGTAACTGCCATAGAGGCTTAACCAAGGTTGCCATTCGTAAACGATACCAGCTCTTGGACTAAAGACATTTTGGGTTTGATTGGATTCTGTCTGATTTTTATGGTTTTCAATGCTTTGCTCGAAACTGTCAAAGCGGCCACCTAAGGTGAGTTTCCATTTTTCGCTGAGATCGAGTTGATCCTGAAGATAGATCCCATAGTTATCCTGAGTCTCTACTTGGTTGTAGAGCAGGGCGCCTTCGGGCGCAATTTGTCCATAGACTGGATTGTAAACATTGATGCTGTAAGTGGTATCGCCAGCTGCTGGGCGGAAGCGCTCCCAATATTTGTCAAAATGGAAGTGATAACCGTCTGCGCCAATGAGAAGGTGGTGGCTAATATCGCCAGTCTCGACTTTACCGCTTAACTCAATGCGGCCCGATAAGTCCGTTGAGGTGAAGTTACGGTAGTTATGTTGACGGCTTAGGGTTTCACCGTCGATGTTGAGCATTTGGCGACTTTTCACCAGCTCTGGATCGCTCGAGTAGCCTTCAAGTCCTGTGTCGCGGTAGCTAATACCTGATAATAAACTCCAGTTACCAAAGTCATGTTCTAAGGTAAATTGGTGGGCTAACAAATCTATTTGGGTTGCATCATCGCTGGCTTCACCTAGATATCTATCAATGGGTAAGGCTTTAATGTCGCCGTCAATAGCCACAATCCCGCGGTCGAAGGGGACTTTTTGGTTTGCATATTCCAGTTCATAGCTTAGGCGCGTAGTATCGCTGGCTACCCAAAGCAAAGAGGGGTTAAAATCCGTTTTTCCGAATCAACAGGATTGCGAAAGCTCCCCTTATCTTCATATGCACCATTAACCCTAAAGGCTAAATCGTCGGTAATGGCGTTAGTATAATCCCCCTCAAGACGGTAATTATCCCAGCGACCAGCACTGGCTTGCAGATAGCCTTCTTGGAAAAATTTAGGTTTTTTGGTGATGATATTGATGGTGCCGCCAGGTTCTGCACGGCCATAAAGAGCAGATCCTGGACCTTTCATAATCTCGATACTTTCTACGTTCGCAGTATCACGGGTACCACCAAAACCACGTCCCGCATCATAACCATTAACTAGATAACCCGAGGGAACGTTTTCATCGCCCACAAAGCCGCGCACGGCGAAACTATCCCACATACCACCAAAATTATTTTGACGATTGACTGAGCTCGATAAATCCAGCGCATCCATCAGCGTCGATATACCTGCATCGCTAATTTGCTCCATCGACAGGCTTTCTACCGCCTGTGGCTGAGCTTTCAGTGGCACATCCCCTCGAAATGGTTGGCGAATACCTTTGACTTCGAGGTGTTCGATATTGGGCGTGGACTCTTCGGCATAAACTGTTTGAGTAAGCACACTTAAAATGGCGATTTGAATAAGGGATACACGAAAAATGCCTTTAGTAGACATATGGATTGGCTCCGGAGTTTGGCAATTATCTAATGTTTTTATGATTACAGAGCTTTGGTTTGATGATGTGGTAGAGGAGAGAAAACAACATATTGCACCATAACTTTTAGCTTAGTACGGATTTTAATGGCAACCATTATCATTTGCAATTGATGGTTTTTATATCCATTTAGCTGATGTGATCTTGTTCAAACAATATCCTTCTTAAATTTAAATAGGCTATAGACAGAATTTATTTTGATTATGATGATTATATATATATGTTTTTTCATATATGCTTTATTCCATATGTGATCTGATCATTTTGGGAGCACTCGATGCAACCCGTGGCATTTTTAAGGCTCTTGCCGATGAGACTCGGCTGAAATGTTTACTGCTGATCCAGCGGGAAGGGGAGCTGTGCGTTTGTGAATTAATGGCCGCGCTGTCGGAGATCCAACCTAAGATCTCCCGGCATTTAGCGCAGTTAAAAAAAGCAGGGATCTTAGTCGATAGGCGCCAAGGTCAATGGGTTTTTTATCAAATCAATCCCGAGTTGAGTGCTTGGTGTCAGCAAGTATTAGCGCAAAGTTGTGAGGCTAATAGCCCGTTTTTAGCTGAAAGTATGCAGAACCTGTGCAGCATGGGGGCTCGTCCCGAACGCGCTAAAGCCTGTTGCTGAGTCGCAAACAATGCAATTTGTGAGTCGAGGTTGTTATGGGGATCTTTGAACGTTATTTAAGTGTCTGGGTTGGCTTGAGTATTCTTGCTGGAGTCATGCTTGGGAATCTGGCGCCAGAGGCATTTTCCGCTATCGCGGCTGTCGAGTTGGCCCATGTGAATTTGATTATTGCGTTATTCATCTGGGTGATGATCTATCCCATGATGGTGCAGATTGACTTTTCGGTGGTTAAACATGTCGGTAAAAACCCCAAGGGGTTGTTGCTGACACTCACTATTAACTGGCTAATTAAACCCTTCACCATGGCCTTGCTCGGTTGGTTTTTCTTCAAATGGGTGTTTGCTCCTTGGGTCGACCCGCAAACGGCGGGTGAGTATATCGCGGGGATGATTCTGCTCGGCGTCGCTCCTTGTACCGCCATGGTATTTGTTTGGAGCCAACTGACGAAGGGCGATCCTAACTACACTTTAGTGCAAGTCTCTGTTAACGATATCATTATGGTGTTTTTGTTTGCGCCGCTCTGCGCGTTGTTGCTGGGGGTGAGTGATATTCAAGTGCCGTGGGAAACCCTGCTGCTTTCAGTGGTGTTGTATGTCTTATTGCCCTTAGTCGCAGGCGTGTTAACTCGAAAACGCCTAGAGGCAAGCCATGGTGCCAGCGCGGTGCCGCAGCTATTAGCTAAACTCAAACCTTGGTCTGTGATAGGGCTACTGGCGACTGTTGTGCTGTTATTTGGTTTTCAGGCCAAAACTATAGTGACACAGCCACAAAATATTCTACTCATAGCTATCCCTTTGATTATTCAGACCTATGGCATTTTTATTTTGACTTACTGGTTGGCGCTAAAGCTCAAATTGACCCATGCGATTGCCGCGCCCGCGAGCATGATAGGTTCTTCTAACTTCTTTGAATTAGCTGTGGCCGTGGCGATTTCGCTCTTTGGTTTACATTCGGGGGCGGCGCTTGCGACCGTGGTAGGCGTGTTGGTCGAAGTGCCTGTGATGTTGTCTTTGGTGTACTTTGCCAATCGCACCCGCCATTGGTTTGCGACTTAATCTGTTTTCAAAATAATTATATTTTAAATCAACAAATTGTAAGTTAATTGGGTATTTATAAATCATGGCAATTAAAATCGGAATTAATGGATTTGGGCGCATGGGACGTTTAGCTCTGCGTGCGGCGTGGGAATGGGATGATGTTGAGTTTGTGCAGATTAATGATCCCGCTGGGGATGCGGCTACCTTGGCCCATTTGCTTGAGTTCGATTCAGTCCATGGTCGCTGGCGCAATCCGGTAACGGCGAATCACGATGGCATTCAAATCCAAGATAAAACCATTCGCACCACACGCAATAAAACGATTGCCGAGACCGATTGGTCGGGATGCGATGTAGTGATTGAAGCCTCCGGGGTGATGAAAACCAAAGCCTTACTGCAAGCCTATTTAGATCAAGGCGTGAAGCGGGTGGTGGTAACGGCGCCAGTTAAAGAGGAAGGTGTGTTAAATGTGGTGATGGGCGTGAATCATCAACTATACGATCCGGCAATTCATCCGATTGTGACCGCGGCTTCCTGCACGACCAACTGTCTTGCACCGGTAGTGAAAGTGATCCATGAGCAGATTGGCATCAAGCACGGCTCCATGACCACTATCCATGATATTACCAACACCCAAACGATTCTGGATGCACCGCATAAGGATTTACGCCGCGCCCGCGCCTGTGGGTTAAGTTTAATCCCCACTACTACGGGAAGTGCAACGGCAATTACCCATATATTCCCTGAGCTTAAGGGTAAGCTGAATGGCCATGCCGTACGGGTGCCGCTCGCCAACGCATCCCTCACAGACTGTGTATTTGAGCTGGAGCGCAGCGTGACCGAAGCGGAAGTGAATGCACTGCTACAAACCGCCGCCGAAGGTGAACTCAAGGGCATTTTAGGTTATGAGGAGCGGCCGTTAGTCTCGGTTGATTATAAAACCGATCCCCGTTCGAGTATTGTCGATGCGCTTTCGACCATGGTGGTGAATGGTACTCAGCTAAAACTCTACGTGTGGTACGACAATGAGTGGGGATACGCCAACCGTACTGCAGAGCTCGCCCGCTTAGTCGGCCAGCTTGATTTGCCGCGTTAGGAGAGCACTGTGCCTGCCGCCAAGCTATTTGAACAACTGATGCAATTGCCCGCGGCTGTGCGGCAATATTTGCTGATCACCTTCAATTATTGGAGTTTTACCTTAACCGATGGTGCGCTGCGGATGTTGGTGGTACTGCATTTTCACGATCTCGGTTATACGCCATTCGCGATTGCGATGTTGTTCTTGTTCTATGAGATTTTTGGTGTCGTAACCAATCTGGTGGGCGGTTATCTCGGCGCTCGCCTAGGGCTCAATCGCACCATGAATCTAGGCCTTGGCATGCAGGTGTTGGCATTAGGGATGTTATTGGTGCCAGCGGCCAGTTTACCGCTGTGGCTCGCGGGCGTGCCCTGGGTGATGGCGGCGCAGGCGCTTTCGGGCATTGCTAAAGATCTCAACAAGATGAGCGCAAAAAGCGCGATTAAATTGCTGGTGCCAAAGGGCGAGCAGGGCAAGCTTTACCATTGGGTTGCCCTGTTAACCGGATCTAAAAATGCCCTCAAAGGGGCGGGCTTTTTCCTCGGTGGCGCCTTGCTGGCGGGATTGGGTTTCAATATGGCGATTGCCGCCATGATGGCCGTGCTTGCGCTGGTATGGTTAATGAGTCTGGCCTTGCTGAAAAAAGATCTGGGGAAAGCGAAGAACAAACCTAAGTTTACCGAGATTTTTTCGAAGAGCCGCAGCGTAAACATTCTCTCGGCGGCGCGCCTGTTTTTGTTTGCCGCAAGGGATGTGTGGTTTGTGGTGGCTTTGCCCGTGTATCTGGCGAGCCAATGGGGCTGGGATCATTGGGCCGTGGGCGGCTTTTTGGCGCTCTGGGTGATAGGCTACGGCATAGTGCAAACCTTAGCACCGAAGATTACCGGTGCGAGCAAAGCGGAAGCTGGCACTTTGCAGCGTATCCCCGATGGTTATACCGCCTTAGTTTGGTCGACCTTATTAGCTTTTATTCCCGCATTAATTGCGCTCTGTTTATATTTGGATTTCTCACCACAGCTCAGTCTGATCTTGGGGCTGATGTTATTTGGCGGACTGTTTGCGATTAACTCTTCACTGCACAGCTATTTAATCGTGAGTTACGCCAGTGAAGAGGCAGTATCCCTCGATGTGGGATTCTATTATATGGCCAATGCCATGGGGCGTTTAGTCGGAACCGTGCTTTCGGGGTGGGTGTATCAGAGTTATGGGTTGGTGGCCTGTTTGTGGATTTCGACGGTCTTTATTGCAATGACGGCACTAATCTCTATCAAGCTGCCTCGACAAGGATAGGAATAGGATGCTCTCGGGGTTAAAGCGTTTCACAAGGTCTGCTGTTATTGGCTTAATCGCCCTGTTTTTGCCATTAATTAGCGTGCCAGCGAAGGCTGCGAACGATCCGAAACTAGGCGCTGCGATAACGTCCGATGCAACACTTAACCTGGTGCCAAAACCTATTCGAAATTGGAAAAATCCCGCCTATATTATCCAAGCCTTCGATGAGATAGCCCTTAAAAATGAATACGATAAAGATAAACATCGGGTACGGAAATGGCGTCAGCCCGTGCGCGTCTTTGTTGAGCATCAAGTGGGCGATAATGGGTTGCATGCACAATTGGTGCAGATGCATTTAAGCCATCTGGCACAAATCACTGGCCACAGTATTGTCAAGGTAGATTCGCTCGAAGAGGCCAATTTACACTTAGTCTTTACCCGTCAATCCCAATGGGCCGATGTGGTGATGCGTCTTATGGGGGCAAGTGCAGCCAGTAATATTCATGGCTCTGTTTGTATGGGCAAATTTGCGCTTAATTCCCAGAATGAGATTGAGCGTGCTTGGGTGGTTATCCCCGTCGACCAAGCGCAAATGCATGGCAAATTGGTGGCCTGCGTGGTGGAAGAAATCACCCAAGTGCTGGGCCTACCCAATGATTCGGTAAAAGTATTTCCTTCCATTTTTAACGATAAAACACCGCAGGATTTGCTCACTGGGCTGGATTATATTTTGCTGAAACTGCTCTACAGTGCGGATATTCGCGCAGGTATGACGGCCGCCGAAGTGCTGCCTATATTGCAGAAACTGCTGGAGCAATGGCAGCGGGATGGCACGCTGACACAAGCCGATAAAGCAGTTCGTCAGGGCCAGTTGTACCCACTGTTAGGTTATTGATCCCCAAGGTTTTACATCGAAAGTTGGCTTTGATCATGCTTTACCAATTATTCCTTTTTCTTTTAGGAATAAGGGCATAGTCTATCTTTAAAAGAGATAAATATGCTGGAGACAGGCTATGCAGATGACATTGCAGTTTTTGGGCGCAACCGAGGAAGTGACTGGCTCGTGCCACTTACTCACAGTGGCAGGTAAGCAAATGCTGCTCGATTGCGGCCTCATCCAAGGTGGCAAGGCCGATGAGTTACGTAATCACGAACCTTTTAGCTTCGATCCCCTTGCGATTTCAGCCGTTGTTTTGAGTCATGCCCATATTGATCATTCGGGCCGCTTACCCCTGTTGGTTAAGGCGGGCTATACCGGGCCGATTTTTACCCATAAAGCGACGGCAGATCTGTGTGCCATCATGCTGAAAGATGCCGCCATGTTGCAGGTGCGCGATACCGAAAGAACCAATAAAAAGCGTGCTAAGCATGAGTTGGAGCCTTTAGAGCCGCTATTTACCGTAGAAGATGCGGAGCAGGCCATTACTCAGTTTGTGTCGCTTGAATATGGCCAAGTCACCCAAGTGATCCCCCATGTGGATATTTGCTTATCGGATGCGGGGCATATTTTAGGCTCGGCACTGGTAGAGCTTTGGTTGGGAGAAGGAAAGGCACAGAAAAAACTGGTATTTAGTGGCGATCTTGGCCGTGCTGGCATGCCGATATTACGTAATCCCACCTTAGTCGACACCGCCGATTTAGTGCTAATGGAAAGCACTTACGGTAATCGTTTCCACCGTAGTTGGACCGATACACTGGCCGAGTTAAAGGCGATTTTCGCCAAGGCGGTGACCGAGAGCCACGGCAATATTCTGTTGCCGGCCTTCTCCGTGGGGCGTGCGCAGGAGCTTTTGTACCTATTTCATCTCTATGCCAAAGAATGGGATCTCTCCCGCTGGAAAGTCTGCCTCGACAGCCCTATGGCGATTGAGGCGACGCGGGTGTATGTCAATAACTATCCCTTAATGGACGATGATTTTAAGCGCTTTACGCGCCAGCATCCGGGGCAACATCCGTTATTGTCGAATGTAGAATTTATTCAAACGACTGAGGAGTCTATCGCTCTTAACGATGTGCACAAAGGATTGATCATTATTGCGGGCAGCGGCATGTGTAACGGTGGCCGTATCCGCAGTCATTTAGAGCACAATCTATGGCGCCCAGAATGCGATGTGATTATCTGCGGCTATCAAGCACTTGGTACGCCAGGACGCGCCTTAGTCGATGGGGCTGAGGAACTCACTATCCATGGTAATAGCATCAAAGTTGCCGCTAAATTACACACTGTCGGTGGCTTATCGGCCCACGCGGATCAGGCGGAGTTATTACGTTGGTATCGACATTTTGAAGCGCAGCCGCCCTTGGTGCTTGTTCACGGCGAACCCGAAGCGCAGCAGGGATTAGTCGCGGTGATGAATCAAGACACGAACACCAAACCTAAAGCGCTGGCCATCGCCACCCGTGGTGATATGTTGGATTTAAATGCCTTACCCAAATTAGTTTGGGTGACTAACTAGACAAGATGATGTTATTAATTGGTTAATTTTGCTGCATTATTGACATTGAAGCATGCTTGGTTTACACCTTTAAGCTCTTTACTTATAGCAACTGTATCTCGCTATGATAGACAGGCTCAATGGATTGAAATAATGATAATTCGAAAAAGCTATTTGCTCGTATGTATTCTTTTACTTGCCGGATGTAGCGGGGCAACGTTTAGAACCAATGTCGGATCCGTGGCGTTAAATAATGCGATTGCAGGCACTGTGGAAGTGTACACAATGGCGGAGTTATCGCGACATAAATACGTAGGATTGGGTGAAGTGTCTGCAACCTATTGTAAAAGTGAGATCGACCCAACGGTAAAAGTTGATATTGATGATTTGAAAAAGGATTTAAAGCTTCAAGTACAGAAATTAGGTGGTAATGCGATTATTTTCTACGAGTGTGGCAAGGGGATCTATCCTGCTTGCCAGCAGTATTTAGAGTGCAATGGTGAAGGATTCGAAATCGAAAACTAAACCTTAAAAACTCTGTCTTAACATTGAAGGCTCACATTGTTTGTGAGCCTTCAATGTTAATGGGGGTTTAGTCAGAGTTATTATCAAATTCAGTGTCGTCGAGTAACTCGAGGCTTGGGTCGATACTGGGCACGTCTTTAAATAAGCGGGTGAAGTGACGTTGCACTCCTTTCAGATCGATTCCTGCTAATCCTGAGGCGAAACCAAACCAAGCATACAAGCCGCTGAAGTTGTCGAACATCGGCGGCAAATACTTAGGCGGCGTCAGAATTCCTTCTTGGCAAGCTTGATAGAGCACCGGGATGTCCTCAATGGCGAGTTTGCCTAAAAACAGCATAGGGATCAGTTCGGGTAAACCCGATGTGATGGCGCTGCGGATAAAGTTTATGTTTTCGACATAACCACGCACATAGGAAATATCTTTGGTAAAAAAGCTGCCGCCTTCGACCATGCCGCCACGAAACACCCTTTGTGTGACTCGATAACTGTCCTTGGCACTAAGATTTAACTCTCTAAAATAGTTAAATACTTCAATAAAGTTTGCCCCATTTTCCGCCATATCTACCGCAGCGACACGGTCGCTAATGCGGCGGGCGCGGCCTGGGTTTGAGCTTAGGGTGAGCATTTCGAGTAAGACGGCAAGCCCTTCTTGGGTGGCGGCTACGCGGGGAGAACCGACGCTGAGCCAAGTCGCATGGGGTTGAGCCCGACCATTGAGGGTGGTGCCTACATGCACCCAACCTTCATGAACTTCGTACACATTGAGATCTGACTCGCTGAACATGGCTTTGCTGTTGAGTTTGACCGTATCGCCACCCACAGCGGCGTCAGACACAATCCCGTCACTCAACCGCACCCGCATATCATCACTGTGGAAGTATTTTTCCAATCGCTGGCTCAGTACATTCACGGCTTCGGGCGCACTGATGATTTTAGGGTGATGCTTATTCATATGCCGCGCAGCGGGCAATGAGAAAATATAACTGAGCTTATCGCCTAATTGGCGCAGGGTGTGGCGATCGCCATGTAATCTATGGCTGGCGCTGCCGTAGAGTTCTTGGCTCAGCTGACCAAAGACAGGGGTTCCTCGATGACCCAGCATATCGACCACTAAGCGATATTGGTCGACGTTAGCAACTAAGATCTTACCCAGCTTGTCTTTTTTACCTAAACGGCGGTGGATTTCTTGTTTTAAGGCAAGCAGTTCGGCTTGGGTTTTAACGGGATCGAAGGGCAAGGCAATTTTTTGATAAAAATCTTGGCTAATCGCTGGCAGAACCGTGCCTTTACTGGAGAGAAAGCGCTCTTCCATTTCCCGTGGCCATTTGATGGCATCTAAAATTTTAATCGGCGTTTGGATGCGGATAAGCTCATCGGAAAGGCGGCGTAAATCTTCTTGATACTGGGCTAACGACTCTGACATTCCCGTAATCCTGTTGCTACTTGGACGATAAAAATTAGCTTAATCATAGCGGTAAAGCCGCTGTATTTATAGGTTTCTTCCCCCAAGCAATTGAATATTGTCGATTAAATACCTTGAACACTATCGATTTAATGAATCATTTTGGTGCAACGCGGCTTATTTTAGCGCGAGACAGCGTTAACTTAATCTCATAACCCACTGTTAAACATTAACTTATTTATCTGGCATCAAAGCTGCTTTGGGTGTTTGAGCAATGGGATAACGTCGATGGGAGAGAGTTATGGCTGCAATGAGCTATTTGAGTGTGATTGAGCGTTATCACGAATACGAGGCCACAGTGCATGAGCTGATGGAGTCCATTTTAACGGGGATTGCCGATGCGGACTTATTTCACCAACCTAAAGTCGATATCAAGGCCATGAAAGGCATTGTGGGCAGTTACCCCTTTGTCGAGCTGATGTATTTGCTCGATACCCAAGGAGTGCAAATAAGCCAAAATATCACAGTGGTCGATCAGCAGATCAAGTTAGTGCCCCTTGGCGGTAATCGCGACCGCAGTCAGCGGCCCTATTTTACTAATCGGGATGAGTCCGATGGCGTCAATATCACTCGCCCTTATCTATCCAATGCCAGCGGGAACTTATGTTTATCAGCCTCCTTAGCCATTGTGCAGCAGGAGCAAAAGCTGGGTTATCTGGTCGTCGATGTGGATTTGACGCGAATGATTGAGTTTATGATGGGCGACAGTGCTCGTCGGCGAGTAACGCCAGCCTTTAAAGCCGTATATGGCTTGATAGTCGCAGGGCTTTTTGTGCTGGTGATGGTGCTACTTTGGACAGCGCTTAGGGATATTTATGGGTTATTTGTGGTGGATCATGTCGGGCAAGATCCATTGCAACCCTTTGGGATCATTATCTTTATGACTCTAGCGTTAGCGATCTTTGACCTTGGTAAAACCATTCTCGAGGAAGAAGTGTTAATGCATAAGGATATTTTTCGCCACAGCTCCACCCGCCGAACCATCACTCGCTTTGTTTCAACGATTTTGATCGCCATTTCGATTGAGTCTTTATTGACCATGTTTAAGGCATCACTGGGCGAGAAACAATATATCGAGCCGGCGATTTGGATGATGCTGGCCGTGGTAGGCTTATTAGTCGGGTTAGGGGCTTATGTGTATCTCGGGGCAAAAGCAGAATGGCTGCTGATCAAAACTCAGGCTTATAAGAGTGGCAAAAAGTAGCATCAAAAGAATAGTAAATTGTACACCCAGCCCCAAGGAGCTGGGTGAGGCTTTTAGAAAAACGTCGGGTTTGAGTCACCTAACGCCTTAAGGGAACGGGCAGCTTAGAAAAAGTCGTCATCTCCTAATGCACGTCTTAACTCGGCGCGTTCAAGGTAATCTTCTAAGCGCTTCTTAATTTCGCGCTTATGTTGCATTGCCTCGGCTGCTTTGCTGTTTCTAGGGGTGGTCATTGCCTCAATTTCAGTATCGTTGGGCACGACTTCAGTAATATGAGCCATAACGAATTCCTCATGTTGTTCCTAACGCCTTTCTATCTAAAAAGAGTGTGGCAGAAAAGCAAAAAATTTTGCGAGTCAACGTAAAATTTTCTTCCCGTGGTGCCGAAACGCGACGTCGTAGGCTTGTCATATTATCGCGCTATTTTGGGCTATTTCAGCGAGTGCTGAATTTTGTGATTAAGCGCATAACTCATTATTTTTATTTTCTAAGTTAATTCCTACTTAAATAGTCGGATTGACTTGAATTTGCCTAAAACACCAACAACACTTGGAGAAGTCATTATCATCAACTTGGTGCTAGGGATTTAGCGTGTATGGACATGGATAGTTTCCCCGATTCTTTCAGCCCCTCAAAAAATGTTTATGCCAGCGTAATCAGTTCCAGTTGGTTGATGTTACTCGCCGCCGTTTTTTTTATGGGGATATCCTGGTATGTCCTCGAAGAATATTTACGAGACCGGGGTGAAGAGCGTTTTAACAATAATGTTCAAGATCTTATTGCTGCCGTCAGCGGTCGCATGACCGCCTATGAGCAAGTATTACGCGGCGGAGTTGGATTATTTCTGGCTTCTGATGGGGTGACGCGCCATGAATGGCAACTCTATGTTTCTAATGCGCGCTTATCCGAGTATTACCCAGGGATTCAAGGTTTAGGCTTCGCGCAGCTCTTAACTCCAGCCAACTTAGATTCCTTTACGCAAGAGGTGCAACAGGAAGGTTTTAGCGATTATCGAGTCACTCCCGCTGGTGAGCGGGAGTTCTACTGCGCCATCAAATATCTAGAGCCATTTGACTGGCGCAACCAACGGGCATTTGGTTTTGACATGTGCTCAGAGCCTACCCGCAAAACGGCCATCTTACATGCCATTGCCACAGGGCTTCCCACCGCATCGGGTAAGGTCACCTTAGTGCAAGAAACCCCGGATGATGCACAGGCCGGCATTTTAATGTATGTCCCTTTATACCGTGGTCAGCCGATGACGGAGGAAGAGCGTAAGCAGCAGGCCATCGGCGTGGTGTACGCCCCATTTCGTATGAATGATCTGATGCAAGGCATTATGGGAAAACGTTTCTCGGGATTAAAACTGGCGATTTACGATGGCATGGAGGCCAATAACGAGAGCCTGATGTTTAGCAGTCATAAAGCCTTGCCTTCTACAAATGATGTGTTTTATCAATCCCAGCTAGAAACCATGGAAGGCCAAGTTTGGCGTTTAGATGTGTCCTCTGAGTCACGCTTTATCTCAAGTGCGGAACAAACCCAGAGTGTGTGGCTACAGGTGATTGGGAGTGCGTTTATCTTAGCCTTGTTTTACTCAGTGCTGACGATGGCGCGAAATCGCTATGAAGAGTCACGATTAACGGCAGAGTTAATTGCCAATGAAAAACGCTTCCGCCTCGTGATTGAAGCTTCACCTAGTGCGCTTTTTATGGTGGATAGAAGTGGCGTCATTACCTTAGTGAACACCCATGCCGAACGCCTATTTGGATATGCGCGTGATGAGTTACTCGGTCGTTCAATCAATATGTTACTGCCCGAAGGGGTGAGGGAGATACATCAACAGCATATGGGTGCTTATCTTGCCCAACCGATCGCGAAAAACATGTCGCTGCGGGATGACTTGTTCGGATGCTGTAAGGATGGGACGCGGCTGGCGATTGAAGTCGGGCTAACACCAATTCACTTCAGTAATGGCGTGTCGATATTGGCGACGATAAACAATGTGTCGGAGCGTAAGCGTATAGAAGCGCAGCGCATTGAACATACTAAGGAGCTTGAGCGTATCAATAAGGAACTTGACCAGTTTGCCTACATTGCCTCCCATGATTTGAAGTCACCACTGCGCGGCATAGAGCAATTAACTAACTGGCTCAGTGAAGATCTGTCCGAGAACACCGACGAAAATGTTCAAAAATATTTAGGTTTAATCCAAAGCCGTATTCAGCGGATGGTGTTGCTACTCGACGGATTACTGATGTTTTCGCGTATTGGTCGAGTCGATACCGAGATTGTTGAAGTCGACACTCGGCTGCTTGTGGAAGATATGTTTGCCTTAGTGGCCCCGCCACAGGGATTCAGTTTAGTGCTTGAAGGGAATTTCCCAACGCTTAAGACAGTGAAAACCTTGTTAGAACTGGTGATCCGCAACTTAATCAGCAACGCGATTAAACACCATGATAAAGGTGAAGGTGTCATCAAAGTGATATGTGAAACCTCGGATCATCATTATTGGTTTAGCGTGATTGATGATGGTCCTGGGATTGCCAGTAGTTTCCATGGAAAGGTGTTTCAAATGTTCCAGACCCTTAGACCAAGAGATGAAGTTGAAGGCAGTGGTTTAGGCCTGTCATTAGTTAAAAAGACAGTAGAAAGTCTTGGCGGAAAAATTCAACTAGACTCAGAAGGGCGAGGATGTTGTTTCCGGTTTAGCTGGCCAATGCACATAGTCAACAAGGAGGGGATATGAGCAATAGTCATGACTATAAACAAGTCACCATTTTATTAGTGGATGATGACGATGTGGATTATATGGCAGTACAGAGGGCGATGAAGCAGCTGCGCTTACTGAATCCACTCCTTCGGGCGAGGGATGGGCTCGAAGCGCTCTCTATTCTGACTCATTCGGATGCGATTAAAGGTTCCTATTTAATTTTGCTCGATCTGAATATGCCCCGCATGAATGGGTTCGAATTTCTCGAGCATATTCGCTCCAATCCGGTGTTGTCCTCCTCTGTGGTTTTTATGCTCACGACCTCGAGCGCTGATGAGGACAGAATGAGGGCGTACAGTCATCACGTTGCAGGCTACATGGTGAAAACGGATATTAAAGACGGTTTTAATAACATTTTTAATATGTTGGAAGGCTACTGGCGCATAGTGGAGCTTCCAAGCGTATAGGGTGTGTATATGGATTTACTACTGATCGATGATGATGAAGTCGATAGAACTGCCATTATTCGGGCGCTGCGGCAGTCGAAATTAGCCTTTAATGTCATTGAGGCTAACTGTGCATTTGATGGTTTAAATCTTGCGTTAGAGCGTCATTTTGACGGTATCTTACTCGATTATTTGCTGCCCGATGCTAACGGCTTAGAAGTGTTGATCAAGCTTAACTCTATGACTCAAGAGCAAACTGTGGTGGTAATGCTAAGTCGCTACGAAGATGAAAAACTGGCGCAGCGCTGTATCGAGCTGGGCGCACAGGACTTTTTACTGAAGGATGAAGTCAATTCAAGAATTCTAAGCCGTTCAATTCGTTACGCTAAGCAACGGGCTTCTATGGCTCTGGCGTTACGCAACAGTCACCAAAAACTCAAAGAACTCGCCGAGCACGATTCGCTCACAAAATTAATGAACCGCTATGGATTTGAGTTGTGCCTCAATCGCGCCATCGCGAGGGCGAAACGCAGCAACGATTTTTTAGCGGTGATCTTGCTCGATCTGGATGATTTTAAAGCGATTAACGACACTTTAGGGCATCAAACGGGTGATATCTTACTCGTAAAGGTGGCGTCGAGGTTAAGTTCGGTATTGCGCGATGGTGACGTGATTGCCCGCTTAGGAGGGGATGAGTTTGTGGTGCTGGTGACCGACAATGACTACAAATATTTCCCCATGATAGTCGCCAATCGGTTGCTCAAGGCCTTTGAAGAAGTGTTTGAGCTTGGGGATAACGACGTGATGATTGGCGCCAGTATTGGGGTGGCCTTTTATAACGAGGCCGCATCCGATAGCTCTGAACTGATGAAATGTGCCGATATTGCCATGTATCGCGCGAAAAAATGGGCCGTAACCAGATCCAGTTTTATTCCGAAGCGTTAGATCGTGAGGTGCGCTATCGCAATCATATCGAGTCTAGCCTGAGAATGGCGCTAAGGCAGAACCAGTTAAAAGTCTATTATCAGGCACAAGTCGACTCCCAAACCCACCAAGTGATCGGTATGGAAGCGCTGATCCGTTGGTTACATCCCCAAGATGGATTGATTTCACCGGATCAGTTCCTCCCCATTGCCGAAGAAATTGGACTGATGGAGGAGATTGGGGATTGGATCCTGCTTGAGGCGTGCCGACAGGCGCAGCAATGGTTGAGCCTCTTAGCGCCGACCGGGCGCAGTTTTACTATGGCGGTGAATCTGTCCGCCTCGCAAATTGGTCATATCGACTTATACGAGAAGATTGTGAAAACCCTAGATGCAACTGGGCTTGCACCTACGGCGCTGGAGTTAGAGATCACTGAAAACTGCTTGATTGAAGAACCCCATGAGCATGCCAAGGTGCTGGATAAAATTGCGCAACTCGGGGTGCGCTTTGCCCTCGATGACTTTGGCACAGGTTTTTCATCATTAGAACATATTAAACTCTTTCCAATCAGTGTATTAAAAATCGATAAGAGCTTTATTGCCTCCTACGATAAGGACGAAAAAGACACTCGTTTACTCGCCGCATTACTCAATTTTGCCTATGGTTTTAACGTCACCGCAGTTGCGGAAGGGATTGAAACCGTGGAGCAAGCCGAGTTTTGCACCGAAAGGCATTGCAATGTGTTGCAGGGATACCTTTTCTCACGCCCCATAGAGGCGAGTGAATTTGAAGCTAAGTACATCACTCCCTTACTTCCTAAATAACGAATCCAAATTGTGAAGATTATCTTACGTTTGGCTAGTGCCGAGGTTTTCGTCTGGTGAGGAATATTTTCTTGCTTTACACTCAGCAATAGACAAATATCTGCGCCCCTTTCTGATGCAGTGTGCTCAGAGCTTCAATCACAGTATTTAATTTGGTCATTTGGCAATGAAAATAGGTATCTTATCCCAGTTCCCTGAGTTGTATTCCACCCGACGTTTAGTGGCGGCCTGCGAGAGCCGTGGCCATGAAGCCGTGGTTATTAATACCTTGAATTGCTACATGAATATCAACTCCATCAAGCCGAGCATTCATTATCAAGGCCAAGAGTTAACTGGATTCGATGCCATTATTCCGCGGATCCACGCCAGTGTGACCTTTTACGGCTGTGCCGTTGTGCGCCAGTTTGAAATGATGGGCGTGTTTGCCGCCAACGACTCGATTTCAATCGCACGTTCACGGGATAAGTTACGCGCGCTGCAATTGCTTTCCCGCAAAGGTATCGGCATGCCAGTGACGGGATTTGCCAATAAACCCAATGATATTCCAGACTTGATTAACATGGTGGGCGGTGCCCCTTTAGTGATTAAGTTGTTGGAAGGCACCCAAGGGATTGGCGTGGTGTTAGCCGAAACTAAAACCGCCGCCGAGAGCGTGATTGAAGCCTTTTTAGGGCTGAAAGCCAATATCATGGTGCAGGAATATATTAAGGAGTCCAACGGCAGCGATATTCGCTGTTTTGTGGTCGGCGATAAAGTCGTGGCTTCGATGAAGCGCCAAGGGCCTGAAGGGGATTTTCGCTCTAACCTGCACTTAGGCGGCTGCGGCGAGAAAGTAAAAATTACGCCCGAAGAGCGCAAGATGGCGGTTGCCGCAGTGAAAGCCATGGGATTAGTGGTGGCGGGGGTTGATATTTTACGATCGAATCGCGGCCCCTTGATCCTAGAGGTGAACTCGGCGCCCGGTATTGAAGGCATTGAGCAGACCACGGGGATTTCGGTGACTGAGCCTATCGTGGAATATATTGAGAAGATGGTATTAGCGCGTAAATCGAATCGCGCCGTGATAGCCTAACAAAAACGCCGCGATAATCGCGGCGTTTTTTTAGCGTTTAATTTTATAAATCAAAGCCGTAGGAATAGCCTAAAACAACCTTGGCATCATCACCCTGCAGATCCGTATCCGACACCATAAATGAGACAGTGCCCATGCTGGTATCGGCACTGAGTGTGACGTTGTAATCTGCGTAGTTATCCTCATCGAACCAAGATTCGACCACATCGCCGCTAGAATAACCGTAGTGCAATGACAGGCTCAGTTTATCCGTCAGTGGGAAAGATGCAGTGGCCGCAAGATAACTCATATCTTTGTTATCTAATGGCTCGGCCGCGACATCATCACCGGCGTTGATCACGTGGGAATAACTGAGTTCAAACCATTTCCAGGTGATGGCACCGTGCAGTTCACCAAAATCGATGCTGCCTTCGGCATCGGGGTAAGCGTAGTAGAGGTAGCCAATATCGTAGCTGAGGTCTTCGGTGATGTTGCCGCCGTAGCCTGCATAGAGATCCAACTCATAGCTGGTATCGTCGCCAAAGTCGACATTTGAGGCCCAAGTGCCGGCATAGAATCCGGAGTCATGGCTATAGTCAATGCCTCCTTGGATGGCGACCGCATCATTGGTTTGAGTGACCCCGCGCCATAGATAGTTTGAGGTGCCGCCAATATTGCCGGACACCGCCGCAAAGGCGTTGGTCGTTAATAACAATCCCGTCGATAATGCCAAAACGCTGTACAGTGATTTTCTCATTCTCATCCCCTCGATTGACTTATTTATCGATTCACTCATGCCACCACAGAGTGGGTGACATTGGTGCATCATGGTTTTTTCTGATAAGGGAATTGCTAATCACATGCCATTATTTGAACATCATTAAAAACAATTGGTTACACAACGTGTGTTAATAAAATGTTTTAAAATGCTCAAAAATGGAGCGGTGGACGCACTGTGTTTGTGCAAAAAATCATCTTTCATGCTTTCGTGAGGGCAAAAAAACGCCTCACAGAGGAGGCGTTTTATAAAATCAATGTCGAGCAAATTAGTTCACACTATCACGCAAGGTTTTACCCGCTTTAAACTTAGGCACAGTGGCTTCAGCGATCTGAATTTCTTTACCTGTCTGTGGGTTACGGCCAGTACGAGCTGCGCGAGTGGAGGTTTCAAAAGAGCCAAATCCAACGATAGAGATCTTGTCACCGTTTTTCATTGATTCAGTAATAGCTGCTTCGAAAGATTTCAATGCACGTGCTGCTTCAGCTTTAGTGATATCGGCATTTTCTGCAATCTTGGCAATAAGTTCAGTTTTGTTCATCTTTATTGTCTCTTCTTTCCGTAGATTTATTAAGTCAGCGTGCCTAACATGCCACAAGGTTTAGCCATTGGAAAGCCCTTTGCTGCGGGCTTGTGTCCTATAAGTAACAAAAATGCAGAATATTTACCCCATTCGTGACTTAGGTTTTATTCTTCGAGCAGTTGATATAAGAGCTGCTTCACCAATTTGGGTTCGAAGGGTTTATCGCACAGGGCATTGACTCCCGCCTGAGAGACATTGCTCAGGTGAGCATCATTCGCTTCCGAAGACACCATGAGGATAGGCACATGGGATTGCTGACTTTCATTGCGGATAAATTGAGTGAGTGCTAGGCCATCAACACTGGGCATATTGTAATCGGTAATGATCAGGTCAAACATATTATTACGCATTAACTCAATGGCTTGAGCGCCATCTTCCGCTTCGGTGATCTGCTTGATCCCAAGGTTGCCAATGGTACGTTTAATCACATTACGCGCCATGCGGCTGTCATCGACCACGAGCACACGCACGTCATGCACATCGAAGTGACTTAGGTCGAGTTCATCGTGGCTGAGCAAATCGATGGTCGCATTCAGCGTCTTGCCTAAGTGTTCGGCATTAAAAGGTTTTGGCAGTATCGCGACTACGCCAGACTGGCGGAAAATCTCCAATTGCTCGCGGCGACATTCGCTCGAAACCAACATAAATTGGATGTCTTTATATTCGCTGTTGGTGCGCAGGTAGCTTAAAAACTCGGTCGCGGTGCCATCTTCAAAATACATGGCACTGGCGATGAGATCCGGCTTGTGGCGGGCAATCAACTCCCTTGCTTGGGTCAAACTTGCGGCATTTTGAATGCTGATAATGCCTTCTTGCTGTAAACGCTTGATGATAATGCGGCGCTGGGTTTCCGATGGCTCAACAATGAGAATCGAGAGTTCGCTAGGCGATAAATGAGTCATAGTGGCTGGCTTTATCAGGTCTTTTAGGGAGCCGTTAACTTAGGCTAGAAACAAGGGCTTAGCAATAAACAAGCTTACGCTTTTACCTTTGCGGTTAAATAATGATGGGTGATGCGGGAAAAGGCTACCCAATACTGCACTAACAACAAGGCGATGATGCTTAAGACTAAGGGCAACATCGGGATGTTGTGACCTTCAACCACCACTTTGACGTCTTGCGGGGTAATTTGATAGGCGATAATCGCGGTAATCCCCAGTGCCGAAAGGCCTAAGGTCTGTAATCCAATATAAATTTTCAGCACTAAGCTAGACCAAGGTGCCTGTGTGAGTATGCCAAACAAAACCGGCAATACACCTAAGCTAAAGAGGTCGAACGAACCGGTAGTAACGGCACGTAGTAGTGCTACCACAGCAAACAGGGTGTAGAGGGCAATCAGTAGAATAAGGCGTTTAGGCATAGGGTTAGCGTTTATGGCTGATTTTAAGTGGAGCAAGTGTAGGAAAAGCCCTGAACTGAGTCCAGCATAACCGTATTATCATGTAGAATACGCCTTTGCTTAGGCATTCCATATTAGGTTAAGTAATGACAGAAGTAGAATTTTGGGACTTAGTGACCCGCAGTGAACCCGCGCAATCCCAGGAATCTTTAGCGCAGGCATTAAAGCAAAAGTTGGCAGAGCTGAGTGACGAGGAGTTAAAAGCCTTCGATAAATTGTTTGGCCAACAGATGCGTCGTAGCTACTTATGGTCGGTATGGGGAGCGGCTTATATTATCACTGGCTGTGATTCCGATTATGCTTTTGCTGAATTTCGCGCGTTTCTGATCTCACTTGGGCAGGTCCGTTACGAGGCGGTGATTGCCAATCCTGACACTTTGGCGCAGTTAACGGCATGGCCTGAGAAGGACGGCTACGCCTATCCTTTTATCGAAGATTACGACTTGATCGCGGGTCAACTATTTGAAGACAGAACGGGTAAGGAGTTGCCTTTTATGCCTTCGGGTAAGGCGACGCCAGTGGGTAAAAAATTTAGCACTAAGCCCAAAGATTTAAAGCAGCAATATCCTGAGCTTAGTGCGCGTTTTCCGTTTTAATTCGGCTTAAGAGCGTAAGCAGGCATTGCTGCTAATATCGAAGGTCATGCCATAGCGAGGGCAAGCTTGGCGCATCAGCTGATGCTCTTGCTCCGCTAATTGACGGCTAAATTCTTGATCGAGCTGCTCAGTCATGCGCTCTTCTGCCTGCTGTTGTGACTGAGCCAGTTTATCAAAGTGAGACTTTACTACTTGTTGCTGCGCAGCACTGAGGGTAGCGGCATGGCTAGGTAAACTGATAAGTGTGCCTAGGGTGAGGAGCGCCAGTAAGGCGAACTTTGCCATTAAAGGTTGCTGTAGATTTGCGGTTGTTAGTTTCATAGATAACTCCAAATTAAAATCACCGGAATTCGGTCGATTTTTAAATCGTCGTTTGGCTTTCATCGTGCATCCATGACAAACAAAACCAAAGGTATTGCTGAAAAATTAAGCTTACCGGAGGGATCTTGAACCTTGGCTGAACCGCTATCTTACTGCTCGTTTCGCATTTCTTGACATTGAAAGCCCTGTTTACGGGCATCAAAACCGCATTTTAAACCGCATTCCCAAGGCACATCATCGTAGAAGGAAGATTGCTCTTTGGCATAATCCCGACAGGCTTCGTAGCTGTCGAAATTATCCATTTTCTTATACTTCCCAGAATCATAACCATGAGTATAAATAAAAGATGACCAGGTTTCGGGGCGTGTATCTTTCTCTCCCGAGGAGATAAACCAAATAGCGCTGGCAAAACAAGTGAACAGGATTAACACAAACACAGGTACAACGGGGAATTTCATTTTTCATTCGTGGTCATAAAATAGTGTGCGAAGGATAATACTTTTTGGCGTAATATGCGCGTTAAATGATCACAAATTAATAACTTTATCCCTTATGGGGTATTGGATACAAAAAGATACGAGTTCCCCTGACATTATCTAAAATATTTACTAATCTATACAAAAGCTTACGTTTATGATGCTGTATTGAATTTTGTTTTACATTAAGCTGAAGTTCAGGTTAGATTTTGTACGGTATATGGCAGAAACAACTAGGCCTAGGAGGCAAATATGAAAGTTCAGTTCTTATTACTCGCCAGCGTGTTGAGTTGCAGTGCTGTATGGGCCGCAGACGAGGCGAAAACCGACCCAGTGACAGAAGATGGGGTGGTTAAGATTGTTTGGCAAAATCCAAAGGATTTCCGTGATATTAAATCATCGGGTGAAATTCAGTCCCGTTATGAAAAGCGTTTATTCGATACCTTAACCACCAATATCAATAAAGAAGCGACAAAGGTTTTAAAACCGAATCAAAAATTAGAGATGACGGTGACCGATGTCGACTTAGCCGGTGATATGCGCCCAACCTTTGGTGCAACAGCCGATGATTTACGGGTGATTAAAGAGATTTATCCACCGCGCATGACCTTTAGTTATCAAGTGCTTGAGAATGACAAAGTCATCATTACAGGGGATGAAAAGCTGTCAGACATGGGCTTTATGACGGGCATTCAACCTATCACTGACAAGCCATTTATGTATGAGACAGAGATGCTGCGCGATTGGTTAAAGAAAACCGTCGCACCTAAACTCTAGGCGCATCTGTCACGACTCTCGCCTAAGCGCTTAGGGCTTGGGTCATATTGAGTTCTTCTAACAGGCAAAATCCGTTACTCGCGGATTTTGCCTGTTTTTTTGCCTTGGCACTCAAGGTCGATAGGCTATGTTCATTGCAGTTATAGGTGTGGGCGGGGGTAAGAACGCCGACACAGAGGCTGATTAGCTTGTGATAACAGGCTTGTCCTTGCCTATCATCGGCAAGCATTTCTTGGGCTTGCCAGTGCTCTGCACTATAAAAGAGCGACTTATTGGCTTCAAAATCCGTCAATATCCGTTGGCAGCGGTCGATAAGTTGCTCACAGGTGCTGATCACCACAAAGTCATCGCCACCGACATGGCCGATAAAACAGTTGTCCGTCTTGTATTTAACTAACAGATTTGCGACCTCGCAGATCACCTCATCGCCGCGGCAAAAGCCGTAAATATCGTTATAGGGCTTGAACTGACAGAGATCAAAATAGGCCAAGTAGAAGGGCTTTTGTTGGGTTCTGAGGCGTTTGAGCTCTTCCTGGATTGGCACATTACCGGGTAAATCGGTTAACGGATTGGCATGCCTTGCCATCTTGATCCTGTGCTCGGTGATCCGCTGTAGCAAATCTTTAGTGTGGCCAATGCCGAGCAACTTGCCACGGCGCAGAATGATAAATTGCTGGGCGACGGTATTGGCGCTCTCCGAGGTCAGTAATTGACTCACAATCGACAGGGGCTCGTTGGCTTCAATCTGCAACACTTGCGGGTCCATCACTTCACTGACGGCGTGGTTTTCATGCAGGGCTCGGCCATAGGGCGTGCTAAAAAGCTCCAGCAAAGTCGCTCTACTAATAATCCCTAGCGGCAGTTGATCTTGCACCACTACCACGGCCTGTAAGGCGGGTTGAGAGCTAAAGGTGTCGCTTAAGTGCTTAAGCTTAAGTGTTGGTACCACAGTAATGGCGCTGGTGCAGAGGCTTTCGGCGGATTCGCTGTATCTGGGCTGAACTTGGGTACTATTCGGCACTAAGGTCGCTTTCATTGCGCGGCTTGGCTGCGCTTCGGGGCGTCCGAGCAAATACCCCTGACAATAGACTATGCCTAGCTGTTTGAGTACGGCGAGTTCTTCTTGGGTTTCAATCCCTTCGGCAATCACTTTGCAGGTGAGGCTCTGGCACAGTTCGACAATCGAGCGCACAAATTCTTGTTTAACTGGGGTCGAATCGATTTGGTGAATAAAATGACGATCGATTTTCACATAGTCGGGCGATAACTCAGACCAGAGCCGCAAACCCGAATAGCCCGCACCCAAGTCATCTATAGCGGTCATAAAGCCTTGGCTGCGATAGTGATTCAGGCAAGATTTCAGTAAGTCGATATCGTCGGCGGGATATTGCTCCGATAACTCAATCACCACCTGCGAAGGCGAGATCCCAAGCTGCTGTAACAGTTGCAGCGTCATGCCCTTAGGATGGGTGGGATCGAGCAGGGCCTTAGGGGAAATATTGATAAACAAGCGGCCTTGGAACTGGCGCAGTTTAAATTGTTCCAGCGAAATACGGCGGCATAAGGTCTCGAGTTCGCTCAATTTGCCCTGATGTTCCGCGGTTTTAAACAGCGGAATGGGTGAGTAGAGCGGGCTGTGCTCTGGCCCACGGCTCAGGGCTTCAAATCCGTGGATCTTGTGTTCCAAGATATTGAAAATAGGCTGAAAAAGCGGGCTGATTGCCCCTTTTGCGATTATCTTATCAAGCTCTTTTGCCAGATCTAAACTCGTCATTACTTCAGCCCCCACGACAATGTTTGCGGAGTCTATGACTTAGAAATGACAAAATGATGACAATTTTGTTTGCCGAAAATCCATGGGTTGGAAATGAGAGTAAACGCTGAAATACATGATATTTCAGCGTTTATTGAATTAACTCTGCTTTTTAAAAGCGTGCAAGGTTTTGAGTAGGGTGGCCAGTTGGCGCACTAAGGTTTCCAGTGCTACGGGATCTAGGCTGCTCTGTTGTTGCAGCTTAGTGAGGTCGTCCACCAATTCTTGTACATAGGGCAAAAAGCGGTTGCTCGACACCATAAAACCCTGTTCGGCTGTGAAAATGCTAGTGAATTTCCCATGGCCCGCTTTTTTCAACTCATCTAACTTAGTGTCAGCGTCTATGGCTTGGCGATAGGCGATTTGAAGGTTTTCTTTCAGTTGCTCTATAACCTTAGTGTGTGGCATAACAGCGTCTCATTGCAAAATTTGCAGGAATTATAAGGGGCAAAGGATATGGCAACAAGTCGGTGGCGACTATTACTGGCGCTGTGCTGCGTCGCAATGTTTACCAGTGGGCCGAGTTGGGCGGCGCAAACGGATAAACCGCCGTTTTATCAGGTGCAATGGCAAGGGAAATCCGCTTACCTTTTGGGTTCAATCCATATTGGCCGTGCCGATTTTTATCCTATGCCAGCGCAAGTGGAGGCGGCATTTACCAAATCGAAGGGATTAGTGGTTGAAATCGATACTAATAAAATCGACAGCCGCGCCCTATTGCAAAAGTATGGTATGGCGACTAATGAACAGGGGCTCGATTGGCAGAGCCGAGACAAACAAACGGTAGAGGTGATGCGCCACTATTGTGAAGACAAGGCAAGTCTATGCCAGTCGATTCAAGCCTTTGCGCCTTGGTTGCAGGCATCTCAACTTAATTTACTACGCTACAATGGCTTAGGATTTAGCACCGACTATGGTGTCGATATGCAGTTGCTTGGCCGTGCGGGTAAGCCTGTGTATCAGTTAGAGACGGCTGAGTCGCAGTTCCAATTGCTGGCCTCCTTCGATAGCCAAGCTCAGTGGTCTATGGTGCGCGAAGCCATTAATGCCTCAGATGCCGAACTACTCTCACTGGTTGAGGCGTGGCGCTCCGGTGATGAAACTGCGCTAGATGCCTTGATGCAGGAGCAGCTCGGCGGTGAGGGTGATACCTTGATGCTGGACAAAATTCTCTGGCAGCGTAATAAAGTCATGGCCGATGGCATGATGAGATTGATGACCGCAGAAGCCGCCAGTGAGCCATTATTCGTGGTAGTAGGCGCCGGCCATGTGGTGGGTGATAAAAGCGTGGTGCAGTTACTTAAAAAGAAGGGCGCCACCGTAATCGCCTGTTGGCGTGAGCAATGTGACTGATATTGCTGTGTGACGGATGATCGGGTTGGCACTCTGGTGTTGAAAACACTGGGGTTGAACGCACTAGGGTTGAACACATTTAGTGCGCAGAGCTAGAGTCTAATCAACGGCTTTTAAACAATAAAGGACGCCTTAGCGTCCTTTATTGTTTCGAGAGCTTATGCGGATGTGTCGGTTGCGGCGTTTTGCCCCAGAAAATGCACATAACGACCGAGCGAAATATAGGGCTCGCGTTGGGAATATTCGAGCTCCATCGTCAGCAACTTTTGATAGTCAAAATCCGCAGGCTGATGTTTTTTCAAATAGTCGTGAATGACTCGCACGCCAGATTCGCGCAGCAGGGTCATGTGCCATTCGGCAAACCATTGTTTAACATCATGAATATACAGCGGGTGCGTGGGCGTGAGGCGCACCTTCTTCTTCACCTTAAGATCGGCGGCAACATAGTCGAAATTACCCGACACTAACGCATGGAAGCGCATCGCTTCTTTATTGTAAAACATCAGTGAAAACAGCCCATTGGGCTTAAGCATGGTCAGCAAGCCTTCCATGGTGGTTTTTGCATCGGCCAGCCATTCGACCACGGCATGGCAGAGGATAAGATCGAACTTGCCATGTTCGGCGACGGAGAGGTCCTGAATCGGTGCGTGAACCAAACGGATTGCTAATGGCGTGTCGCTGGCATCGATTTGTGCTTTCGCTTGGGCGAGCATTTCGGCGGAAATATCGCACAGCACCACTTCATGGCCCAGACGTGCCAGCTTTTGGCTGAAATAACCAAAGCCGCCGCCCGCATCTAAAATCCGCAGTTTTTTATCGCCCAATTGCGCCAAGGCGGGAGCGAGATCGCGCCAT
Source organism: Shewanella seohaensis (assembly GCF_025449215.1). Lineage (NCBI taxonomy): Bacteria > Pseudomonadati > Pseudomonadota > Gammaproteobacteria > Alteromonadales > Shewanellaceae > Shewanella > Shewanella seohaensis. Next base: position 4,619,155 of record NZ_CP104900.1, on the reverse strand, counting down.
AACACGGCGGCACGGATTTCACCTTTAGGGGTGCCATAAATGTTCTTCGCGAACTTTTGCGCGAGTTTATCGAAATTCTTATCTTGCACGGGTTAACTAAGTTAAAGACTGGGGGCGATAGTGTGGCACAGGCGTAATATTTTCGCACTCGCAGTGTGGATAAGGCAAAGTAATGCAGGGCCATAATTTTATAATGTATTGATTTTTAATGGGATAAAAAATCACAGTAAAGTTGGGGATATCCAGAACTCTATCCGCTGGGGTATAATCACGCCGTTTTCGATAAACCTGACTCTTTAGCTGTCCATTCGGTGAGTCAGCATCAGCCCTTTTTAGACACAGTTTTGCCTGTTTTACACTCGTGAGCTTTTTGATTTTTCAGATGTTATGCATCTGTACGGGGTATTTCTGGTTATTCGTGCGTAGGGATAGTTAATTAAAAGGTACTCAGACTTGAATAATGCATATTGTGTTGAATTGAACGCGATGCCCTCGCTGTTTTCTCTTTATCGCAAGATTTTCTTTGGTCGTAAACCCGGTTGGGACCAACAGCCCTTACCTTATATCAAGGTGTCGGCGCCCAATGTGCAAGTGTCTGAGGCCAAAGTTAGCCAATATGCCCAAGTGTGTGGCTTTAATTTCGACGGTAAAATATTACCGCCAACCTATTTGTATGTGATGGCATTTCGCCTACACGCGGTGATTTTTACCCACGATGGTATTACTTTCCCGCTGCTGGGGATGATCCATTTAAAGAACCGTATCCAAGTTTATCGTCCGACGACAGTCGATGAAGTGTTCTCCCTCGAATGCGCGTTAACCACCAGCCGTGAAACCGATTCAGGCTTAGAGTTTGAATTTGTCTCTAAGGCCTTTGTGGGCGAAGAGCTGGTGTGGGAATCGCTGTCGACTTATCTCTATCGTATCGAGACCGCGGGCCGCCGCGTTCGTCCTCCTAAGGCGCTCGAGATGGCTTGGGATTCACCCCAATCATGGGAATTGAGTGAAGATTTAGGTCGTCGTTATGCGAAAGCATCAGGCGACTATAACCTGATCCACCTGCATCCCGTGCTGTCCAAACGTTTCGGTTTTGACCGTGTGCTGGCCCATGGTATGTGGTCTAAGGCGCGCTGCTTAGCGGAATTAATGCCTGAGATTGGTGAACGCCCCTTTGTGGTCGATGTGGCCTTTAAGCTGCCGTTACTGATGCCCGCAGAAGTGGGATTTGGTTACGAAAAATCACAAGACAAGTGGGTGTTTGAGCTGCGTGACAGTAAAGGTCGTAGACCGCATCTCAGTGGTGAAGTGCAGCTTTAAGCATGAAGAGTAACGGCGCCTAAGGCGCCGTTTTTGTTGGTGTTGTTTGCAGTGCTAAGGCACGCTGTGTCCGGTTGATGCCTGCCAGATACTAAACCATTGTTGCCTGTCTAGGGTGAGTGACTGTGCGGCCACCGCCGTTTTTATCCTCGCGATATTGCCACTGCCGATAATCGGCACGGGCCGACTCGGCAACATCCGTACCCAGGCATAAATCACTTGGCTGATATCTTGGGCACCAATCTCATCGGCGATGACCGCTAAGGTTTGTTGCAGGCGAATGGCCTGCGGATGGCTATTATCAAAGATCTTACCACCGCCCAAACATGACCAAGCCATAGGCCGAATGCGCCGCTCCTGACATAAATCGAGAGTACCATCGTGCAAACTCGCCATTGTTAGCGGTGAAATTTCGATTTGATTGGTGACTAAGGGCTCAGTCAATCTCGACTGCAATAATGAAAACTGCGCGTTGGTGAAGTTAGATACCCCAAAGTGTTGCACTTTTCCGGCCTGTTTTAAGTCAGCAAAGGCTTCGGCCACTTGATCGGCGTCCATTAAAGGATCGGGTCTGTGGATCAGCAGCAGATCTAAATAATCGGTTTTCAGCTGCTTTAGTGATTGCTCCACACTGGCAATAATATGCGCCTTGGAGGTGTCGTAGTGGTTTACATAGCGCTCGGGGCGACAATCGAAGGCGGGCTTAATGCCACATTTGCTGACCAATTGCATCTGCTGCCTTAAGGCGGGTTTTAGCGCTAACGCCTCGCCGAATAGGGTTTCGCACTGGTATTGGCCATAAATATCGGCGTGATCCATAGTGGTCACACCTAGGTCTAAATATTGTTCTATCAGGTTAAGCCGTTTGGCGGGTGACATTTGCCAACTGTGCATTCGCCAAAAGCCGGCAACAAACTCTGAAAAACTAAAAGGGGATCCGCTCATGTTGTTTCTCTTTTGGGAATCTGTATTTTGTAGGGGAAAGGACCTGAGTCGATTTTTTGATGTAGATTAAGGAATCGCTCATTAACCCTTTCGATGGCTATATATCTTAAAGCTAATCACCTAATATCCGCCATATTCAATCAGCCGTTGCTGATACTTACCGATTTTGCATACCTATTTTGTATTCCCTGCTCGCATGCCGAGCGTGGATACCAAAATACCCAAGGGAGAGATGACCCATGCTAACCGATATGGATATTTCGCGCCGTGCGCACCTAAAAGATATCGCAGCGCTTGGCGCCGAATTTGGGTTATTGCCCGATGAGATGCAGCTATTTGGCAAGACTAAAGCCAAGGTCGATTTACGTGTGCAGCAGCGCTTAGCCGGGCAGCAACAGGGTAAACTGATCATTGTCACCGCCGTGACACCTACGCCCCACGGCGAAGGCAAAACTGTCACCACCATTGGCTTAACCCAATCCCTTAAAGCGCTCGGTAACAAGGTGTGCGCCTGTATTCGCCAGCCCAGTATGGGCCCGGTTTTTGGGGTGAAAGGTGGCGCTGCTGGTGGCGGTTACGCCCAAGTGGTGCCCATGCAGGAGCTGAATCTGCATTTAACGGGTGATATTCATGCTGTCAGCAGCGCCCATAATCTTGGCGCGGCGGCGATAGCTTCTCGGCTGTACCATGAAAGACGCTTAGGTAAGGCCGAATTTGAGCTGCAGTCCGGGCAGAATTACCTGGATATAGCGCCTAACGGCATCCGTTGGCACAGGGTGGTCGATCATAACGATCGCTGCTTACGTGAAATTGAAGTTGGGCTGGGTGAAAATAATGGCCCAGCTTACACCTCTGGCTTTGATATTACCGCCGCCTCTGAGTTAATGGCGATTCTTGCACTCAGTAGTAATCTGGCGGATATGCGCGTGCGTATTGGCAAGCTTGTGCTGGCAGTCAATCGCCAAGGTGCGGCTATTAGCGCGGAAGATCTTGGGGTTGCCGGCGCGATGACGGCGATCATGGCGGATGCGGTAAAACCCACCCTGATGCAGACCTTAAACGGTGCGCCTTGTCTTATCCACGCAGGGCCATTTGCGAATATTGCCCATGGCAACTCGTCGGTGATTGCCGACGATATCGCCTTAAAGCTGGCTGATTTTGTGGTGACAGAAGGCGGTTTTGGCTCCGATATGGGGTTTGAGAAATTTTGTAATATCAAGGCGCGCCAGTCGGGATTAACCCCTAGCGCCGCGGTGTTAGTGACCACCTTAAAGGCATTGAAGGCCAATAGCGGCTTAACGTCGGATGCGGATATCAATGCGCCCGACCAAGCCCGTCTCGAGGCGGGATTTGCCAACTTAAACTGGCATATCAACAATGTGGCGCGTTACGGTATTCCAGTTGTGGTGGCTATTAATCGCTTTGCAAGTGATACGGATGCCGAGCTTAACTGGTTGATTGAGGCCGTTGCGGGCACTGCCGCCTTTGGCTGCGAGCTTAGCGAGGCATTCAGCCAAGGTGAGGCGGGGGCATTGGCCTTGGCGCAAACAGTCATGCGCGCCTGTGAGCAGCCAAGTGAGTTTACCCTGCTATATCCCGATGACATGGCGCTTGAGGCTAAATTATCGACCTTAGCTGAAGTCGGCTATGGTGCTGCTGGGGTGAGTTTATCCGAGGCGGCTAAGCTGCAATTACAAGAACTCAGTGCCCTTGGCTACGCCGATTTACCTGTCTGCATGGCAAAAACACCCTTGTCCATTAGCCATGACCCTCAACTTAAAGGCGTACCGCAAGGTTTTATCGTGCCTGTGCGCGAGTTAGTGTTAAATGCAGGGGCCGGATTTATTACCGCGCTGGTGGGGAATGTGATGACTATGCCAGGGCTTGGATTAGTTCCGGGCTATTTAAAGATTGATATCGGCGCCGATGGTGAGATTACCGGTTTAGGTTAATAGATTAACTGTTTGAATATCATGAAAAAGGCGCAATCTAGGATCGCGCCTTTTGTTTACTGCTCACGTTGGCGAAGCGTTATTTACTGGTTTGGTAAATATGTACATCGCGCTGCGGGAAAGGAATGCTGATGCCCTCGGCATCGAAGCGCATTTTCACTTCGCGGGTAATATCCCAATACACATCCCAATAATCTTCGGGTTTAGCCCAAGGACGGACGATAAAGTCGACCGATGACTCCCCTAAAACGTGCAGCTTAATGAGCGGTGCAGGGATTTTTTGCACCTTAGGATGCGCTTCCACAATCGACTTAAGCACGGCTTCGGCGTGCTCAATATTGTCGCCATAGCCAATGCCGAAGGTCATGTCGACGCGGCGTTGGTGCTCGGCGGTGATATTGTTAATGGTATCACCCCAAATCTTGTTGTTTGGAATAATAAGCCTTTGGTTATCTAAGGTTTTAATTGTGGTGGAGACTAGGCTCATATGGCTAACTCGACCAGTTACACCAGCCGCGCTAATCAAGTCACCCACATCGTAGGGACGATAGATCAAAATCATCATGCCCGAGGCAAAGTTCGAGAGTGAATCCTGCAGGGCGAAACCGATGATCACACCGGCGATACCAAAGCCTGCCAATAACGGGCCTAACTCAATCCCAAGCTGGGAGAGGGCTATCAGTACACCGATAGTGAAAACCGCTTTGCCCGAGAGCGAGGTAAAGAAGTCTTGCAGTAACTTACTGAAATTTAACTTAGAGTTACTGACGGTATTGCTCACAATCTTCTTCGCCAGTTTGCCCGCAAGGCTTGCGACAAACAGGATCATACAGAAGATAAATAGCTTAAAGACTAAAGTCGGGCCATGGTTGATGGACTGTTCTTTGGCCGTATGCAGCCATTGTTCGACTAGGCTTGAGGCCACATCGATACTCAAGACATCCTGAGTGATATCGCCTGAGATACTGAACAGGGTCTTTTTCAGCGAGGCGGTGTTTTGCTCGAGCGCATCGAGTAAGTCGATATCTATGCTAAGGCTCTGGCTATTGAGCGCCAATCTGTCCTTTAGCTGCATGACGCGACTGGTTTGCGCGGCGGTCACATCTTTACCGGCATTAGTGGCGGCGTTAACTGCATTTTGTAACTGCTGCTGGGTAAAAGTGACAAAGCTATCGAAGTTATCGGCGCGACTTAAGAGAATTTGGGTCAGCTCCGCTTTCTGCGCTGCGACATCTTCGCCCATTTGGCCGAGCCAGTTTAAGGTTTCGAGTCGTTGTTTGTAGTTGTTGTCCTTATCGAGCTCACGTTTAGAGATTTCGAGTAAGGTCGACTCGTCATCCGCCGTGCCGAGTTTATGGGACAACTTGGTCACGATATCATTGAAGTAGTCGTTGATTTTAAGATTAAATGTCAGCTGCTCTTGCACCAATGCCAACATAAAGGCTTTATCGTAGTTCTCATCTTCTAACAGCACTTTAATCTTATTGCGTAACTGCAATGTCTTGTTTTGAATGCGATATTCAACAATGGTGCGCAACTCACCTTGGGATAGGGATAAGCGCGCAATATCCTCTTTAATCGCTGACTTTAGCGTAATTAATTCGTTTTGGGCTTCGTTAGGGATGGCAGCGGTTTGAGTGGCTGTAACGGGTTCGGCTGCATCCGTCGCGAAAACCTCGGTACTCAATAGCAGGGGAAAGCTGAGAGCGAACATGAATATGAGTGAGCGGCGCATAGGCGTTATCTTCAATAAAAATAGGTAGGTACATAATAGGAGCTGCGCTAAACACTGTAAAATTAGAACCGCATAAAATGCTATCTGAGTATAAAATTTGTGCGCTGGTTTGCAGCTTTCGCTATGGGTGTGAGGTTTTGAAACCACTACGCTAATTAGTTCGACTGAGTGGTGGGAAATTCTGATAAACTTAGCGCCCCATGTCGAGGAACCTACTCTAAATGCTGTGCTCCCATTGCCATCAGTCGATCAAAATTGCCCAAATCACCCAACAGCGCGGAAAGGGCTTTAACGCTCAAGTGCAATGTCCCCATTGTTCTGCGTGGCTGGGACACAATCCTAAACTGTTGAAGTTAAAATTATTTGGCTTTTATGCGAGTGTGCTGACAGGTTTATACAGTTATTTTGATGCCTCGACGCGGCATTTTTTGATCCCAGTGATGATCTTCTGTGTGATGTTACTGCTGGTGAGCCATTTTATGGATCAACTACAAACGATTGAGGCGCCAGAGAAGCAAGACGATAGCGATCAACGGCAAAAGTATCGCTAGAGGTGAGGGCGTTAGATTAACCGAGTCGAGCCGCGCAGGGTATCGCACAGGCTCAACTTGGTTAAGGCTAGGGCTGAGTTATTGGATAACCTGCTCTTGGCTCTCGAGTGAGTGTTCTACGTAATAAATCCCGCCCAAAATTACTGCGCCGAAAATCACTATCCCTAAGATTAATCCTAAGTTTTCACGAAAGAATGCTAGCATTTTGGTTGCCTTTTGCTGGATTGAATAGAATGACATATTAGCCAGTATTACACTGGGCACATCATAGTTTTACTGACTTAAGCTAATCTTAAATAACTCTTTTTGCCAACTTGAGTCGGTTTTTTGTTGTTCGTTTTTCATCCTAAAGTTGCAATGGTAAATATCTTGTAACGCATTGGGCGCCTATTACCTTATTGCAACTTGCTAGTGGCCTGACTTAAACTTGTGCCACTTTTTTACTATGGGGACGACTGAGTGAGACTGCACAGTCACATAAGACGCACAATTTCGATATGGCTTGCCGCCGTATTGGTGTTGCTGTCTTTTGTTGCCTCAGCCCATAGTGTGACCCACCTTGATGATGGGGCAAAGACGCACTGTACCTTGTGCTTCCATCAACATCAGCTGAATAAAATTCTGCTCACCCAACCGCTTAAGCTCGATTTAGCGGTACAGCGGTTCGATGTCTGTGAATTTGTCTTACCCGTTAGCTTCTCCAAACACGTCAGTGTTTACCTAAGTCGCGCGCCACCCGTTCTCCGCTAAATCAACTTTTACATTTTAACTTATTGTATTTCTTGATGACTTGGATGAGTCATCGAGCGCTAGTTGTATTTTGGAGATATCATGACTGTTTTTAACAACCGAATTTCTTTGGTGGCTTTGGCGTGCGCATTTGCTTCACCGACGTTATTTGCCGCTGATTCAAGTTTAACCAATCCGGCGATCAGCGCAGTGCTGAATGGCTATTATCAAACGGCCGAGCGTCCATTGGCCGAAACCGCCGAAGGATTTGGTTTAGGCGAAACTGAGCTGGCGATGAGCGCCAACATTGACGACATGTTCTACGGCAAAGTGACCGCCGTCGTTGAGATGCACGACGGTGAAACTGAGCTTAATCTCGAAGAAGCCTTTATCCAAACCATGGCGATGCCTGCGGGGTTCTCAATCCGTGGCGGACGTTTCCTCTCGGATATCGGTTATTTAAATAACCAGCATTTACACACAGATTCATTCACCGATCGCCCGATTGCTTACCGTGCTTTTTTCGGTGGCCATTACTTTGACGACGGTGTGCGCTTAAACTTTGTGGCGCCAACGGATCTGTATTGGACCTTAGGCGCCGAAGCCTTCAAGGGCGACAGCATGCGTGCTGCCGATGAACACGGCGAACGTGAGTTTAAAAATGTGGGCGTATACACCTTTTACACCAAAATTGGTGGTGACATTGGTGATAACAGTTCATGGCAGGCGGGCTTAAGTTACCTACGTAACGAAAATGGCCAAGTCACAGCCCATGAAGAGGGCGATGAGCACGAAGATGAAACCGCCGAGGAAGGCCATGACCACAGCCATGCGGCATCTTACACAGGTAAAAACACCTATGGTGCTGATTTTGTGTATAAATGGGCGCCAAATGGTAACTATAAATACCAAAACCTGACCCTGAGCGGCGAGTATTATCGTGTAACTGACTTTGTGCCGAGCGACCTTCATCCCGAAGATGCGCCGAGCAAGGATTATCATCAAGGTTGGTATCTGAGCAGCGTATATCAATTCACGCCTAGCTGGTCTGCGGGTGTGCGTTACGGCGAGGTGGATACCCAAGAGCTCCATGGCGATCATTTCCATGGACAGAAGTTAAAGGAATCTGAGGTGAGTCTGGCGTGGCATTCGAGCCATTTCTCGACGGTACGTTTCCAGTACACCAATCAGAATGGAACTAACTTCGATGGAATCGAAGACGACAATGTTTTCACTGTTCAATACATTATGTCTCTGGGGGCTCACGGTGCGCATCAATTCTAATGTTGTTAAAGCGGCCGCAGCGGCCCTGTCTTTCGCCTGTTCAGGCTTTGCCCATGCAAAGCTGAATGTGTTTGCCTGTGAACCTGAATATGCCGCATTGGCAAAAGAGTTGGCTCCAAACGCCAGCATTTATTCGGCAACCACGGCCTTACAGGATCCGCATCAAGTGCAGGCGCGTCCGAGTTTGATCGCCAAAATGCGCCAAGCAGATCTGGTGGTCTGTGCGGGCGCCGATTTAGAAATCGGTTGGCTGCCAATGCTGCAAATGAAGTCGGCTAACGCTAAGGTTCGCTCTACCGATCAGGGGCTGTTTTTCGCCGCCGATCAAATCGATACCTTAGATAAGTTAGCGAATGTGGACCGCAGCATGGGTGATGTGCATGCTCAGGGAAATCCGCATATCCACTTCGATCCGACGCGTTTGCTGAGCGTGGCGAATGCGCTCAGCGCTAAGATGAGCCAACTCGACCCGAGTGAGGCGGCGAATTACCAAAAGGCATTAGCGGACTTTAGTACTCGTTGGCAGGCGGCGATCCCCCGCTGGGAAGAACAGGCCAAAGCGTTAAAAGGCAAAAAGGTCATCGCCTATCACACCAGTTTTAGATATCTGTTCAACTGGTTGGGGATTGAACAAGCTGCTGATCTTGAGCCTAAACCCGGTCTGGCACCGACTAGCGGCCATTTAGCGAGTTTGCTGAGCCGCGCCGAGCAGGGCGATATTCTGGCGGTAGTTGTGGCGTCCTATCAGGATGAGCGTGGCGCTAAGTGGTTGGGTGAAAAGGCTAATCTACCTGTGCTTATGTTGCCAATGTCGGTAGGTGGCAATGATGCGAGTCAAGATCTCTTCAGCCTCTATGACAGCGCGATTGCCCTCTTAAACGGGGTGAAATAAGCCTATGTTGGATCTGGAACTGATGTCGATCCTGCTGCCAGCACTGGCGGCGGGGATCTTAGTGCTCTCAACGCATATTGTACTTGGCAAACAAGTTCTTAAGCGTGGGATCATCTTTATCGATTTAGCCATTGCTCAAGTCGCCGCGTTGGGGGCGATTGTGGCACACATGGACCACAGGTTAGAAGAGATGCCATTTTCTAATGTGTGGATGCCAGCCTTATTCGCCCTTGCAGGGGCGGGTTTTATCGCTTGGTTATCTAAGCGGATGGCGGGTGAGCTAGAGGCGATGATAGGGTGCTTTTACGTATTGTCGGCGGTGGCGGCCATGCTATTGCTGGCGAACGATCCCCACGGGGCTGAGCTGTTAAAGCAATTGATGTCGGGCCAGATCCTTTGGGTGAGTTGGTCGCAATTAGTGTTGCCGACCGTGGTTTATTCTGCTGTGTTAGCGGTGATATTTCTGCGGCCACAGATCTTAAACGGTGCGGGATTTTATCTGCTGTTTGCGCTGGTGATCACCTTGTCGGTAGAGCTGGTTGGGGTCTATTTAGTGTTTAGCACACTCATTTTGCCAGCACTTGCGCTCAACAAGTATCAAGGTAAAAACGGCTTGTTTTACGCTTATCTGGTCGGCCTTATGGGTTACTTGCTGGGGCTGGTGCTCTCAGCAACGTTGGACTTACCGAGCGGCGCGGCAATTGTCGCGACTTTGGCCCTTAGTGCCTTGGTCTTCCGTTTAGGCTTAAGTCAAACTGCGGCAGTGCGCCAGGTCGCAAACTAGGTTTTTAGCTTAGCCGTTTAAGCTTAGATATTGATTTAAAAGCCCATCGTCGTGCATGATTGCGCGAGTACCGATGGGCTTTTGTTTGGATTGTTAGCAACTCAGCTTACAGATGTAAACATTATATTGAGTCCCTAGGGCTGGGTGGCTATACTGTCGCCACTTTCATCCTTGGAGTATGTCGTGCTGTTACTCGTCAGATCTGTGTTGTTGGCTGTGTCATTGTTACTCGCGTTTATTTTTGGGGGATTGGTCTGCTTGTTGCGGCCCCGTCACCGTGACAATGTACATATGTTCGCCAAGATCTTCTCATCCGTCGCCCCTATTCTAGGGCTTAAAGTCATAGTGCGTCGGCATAAAGAAATTCAGGATGGCCCTTATATCTTTTTAGGGAACCATCAAAATAACTTCGATCTGTTCACTCATACTAAAGCCGTGCCGAAAAGCACCGTAAGCTTAGGCAAAAAGAGCTTAGTGTGGATCCCGCTATTCGGGCAGATCTACTGGTTATCGGGCAATATTCTGATCGATAGAAAAAATCGCAACAGTGCCTTCGATACCATGGCTAAAACCGCAGAAAAGATTAAACAGAACCGTTTATCTGTGTGGATTTTCCCTGAGGGTACCCGCTCACGTGGCCGCGGTTTGCTCCCTTTAAGGCTGGCGCGTTCCATACGGCGATTGCCGCAGGGGTGCCGATAGTGCCAGTGCTTGCCTCTTGTCAGAGCCATATTAATTTAAACCGTTGGGATAACGGGGTGGTGATCATTGAGATGATGGCGCCTATCCCGACCGAAGGGTTAGATAAAGCCGATGTGAAGGCCTTTTCTGCCCAAGTGTATGAGACTATGTCTGCAAAATTTAACGAGATAAATCGTGAAGCGGCAACATTAATGGGTAAAACTCTCGAAGGCGATGACGTATAATAGCGCCAATTTGAGCCAGTTTTACCTTAACGGAGACAAATCCATGTCTATTGAAAGTCAATTAAAAGCCCAACTTGCCGAGAATCGTGACATAGTGCAAGCCCTGCTTGACGATGGCTCAGAGCCAGATGCGGAATACACCATTGAGCACCATTTCTCATCTAGCAACTTCGACCGCTTAGAAAAAGCCGCCGTTGATGCATTCAAACTCGGTTTTGAAGTCAACGACGCCGAAGAGATGGAGCTGGAAGATGGCTCAGTGATTTTCTGTTTTGATGCTATCGCTTACCACAAGCTGGAAGTGGCTTTACTGGATAAAGCGACCGAGCAGTTACTGCAACTCGCGGCTAAGCAGAAAGTGGATTACGACGGTTGGGGCACTTACTTCGTTGGTGACGATATCGACGATGAAGAAGGTGACGACGAAGAAGATGACGGTTTCCCGCACTAATTCGCGACCATTGATATTTCAGTAACAAAAAGCCCATCATCGATGGGCTTTTTGGTTTTAGTAACCACTAGTTTGTTCGGTGTGCAGGACGCTACAGTTACGTCCCTTTTGCTTGGCTTCGTATAAGGCTTTGTCTGAGCATGAAATCCAGCCAGAGCTGCTAGTGATATGTTTGCCAATTTCACACACGCCTAGGCTTACTGTGACTTTTATCTTCAGCCCTTCGTACACTATGGTGGAGTCGGCAATTCTTTCCCGCAAACGCTCGGTAAAGTTGAGGGCATCGGCGCCACAAGTATTGGGCATGACCACTGCAAACTCCTCACCACCATAGCGGCCGACACAATCGGTCTCCCGTAATGAATGGCTTAGGATATGGGCGATATGCTGAATTACCTTATCACCCGCGACATGGCCGTAGGTATCGTTGATTCTTTTGAAATGGTCTATGTCTATCATGACCAAGCTCGACATCCCCGAATAACGGGCGTGGAGATCAAATTCATGCTCTAAACATTGTTGCCAATGGCGGCGATTATGGAGCTGTGTCAGGCCATCGGTCTGGCTGAGGCGTTCTAACTGCTCGTTGGCGGCCTTGAGCTGTAGCTTGTTAACGGCGATGTCGGTGACATCATAAATAATCACGCTGATATGGGTGATTTTTCCGGTTAATGAGGCCAGAGGCAACAGCGTCACGTTCTGGTACATAAAATCGGCCCGTCCGGTAATGGGGCGGTAGTTTTTAAACTGAAACACGTAGGGTCTTTGTTCCCAGCTGATAAAGGCTCGATTTTTCAGCATAAAAACCGATTCCATCTTTTGCTTTAACCAAGTCGCTGGTAGCTCAGGAAAACGGGTGAACAGGTTTTGCCCTTTAATCGAATTAGGGGATACGCCGCTATGGTTTTCCATAAAGCCGTTCCACAGTTGGATATTATAATCGCGATCTAATACCACTAGACCCACTTCGATGGTTTGCACCATATCGATAAGCCAATGGAGTTCGTTCATTGCGCTTTGATCGTTTGACATAAGGTAAAATCCAACTGATTAATCGAGTAAATAACCGAGCTTATAACTGAGCGTCGGAATAGAGTCTTCGGTAAATAGCAGTAACAAATCGCATTGGACATTATGATTTTCAATACGATAGTTAATCTCCATTGCTAAGGTTCTGTGCCATTTTTCCGAGTTATCATGGATAAGATCGTTCACCGTACAGTGGCGGCCTAGCACGACAGGGTGAGCCTGGCTGAACTTCATGTCGAGCTGCTCTGAGATCCCGTTTAGGAAGGCGCCAATCAATACGTTGCCTGTGTCGATCAAGACTTCAATCTCGGTGCTAATGTCCTCTGGATTGGCTAGCCCCATGAGTTTCGCCATGTCTTGAAAGCTCGAATCGTGGAATAGCAGCAGGGCTTCACCCGCTACGCCCGCACCAATAAATCCTTGGCAGAGGGCTGATACCGTTGAGCTTTCTTCCGTCGCTTTGAGCGCCATCGTCAGCTCACTGACTTCGAGCACGTTCACGTTTGGAATAGGTAAGAGGACAAAAACATCGAGAAGTTTGGCTAATAGATCGGCGGCGCGTCCCATGGCTACGTTAGCGATCTCTTGGCAGGCGTCACGCATATCGACTTTGATCATCGGCGTTTCTTCCGCTTGATCTTTCTGCGTTAGGGTGAGGATGCCGTATTCCTGCAGGATATTACTGATGGCGTCGGCACTGACGGGCTTTTGAATAAAATCCAATGCCCCTAAGGCTTTCACTCTTTCATGGGCTTTGATCTGAATATCACCCGAGACCACAATAATCAGCGCGGGGAGATCGTTTTGCTGCACTGTTTGCAGCACTTCATAACCATCCATGACTGGCATATTGAGGTCGAGGAAGACAACTTCGCCTTTACCTGCGCGAATGGCATCTAAACCCTCGGCGCCATTGGTGGCGTAGGTGATCTCGACATCCCATTCTTTCGGTAGGGTGCGAGCCATTTGTTTGCGCGCCATGGCGGAGTCGTCACAGATGAGTACAGAGATTGTCATGCTGACTACTGATCCTTAATTGCCCATTTATTGAAGATAACACTAATTCTAAATCTTTGAATGACGAATTAAGCTCTTCGGGCAAGTTTGATTTATAACATCTATATGTAACCTATAGATTTTATTTGTTAATTCAATTTATTTATCTCTCGAGCGCGAGGCGCTGGCAGTAAAAAGCCTTGGAGAATTAAATCAAATTTCGCGAATTTGTCGTAAGCAGGGCATCGATTTTTGCGAATAGCTCGATGCTCAATCCTGCAATAGGCTGTTTCCCCACGGGACCCATCTCGACACGATTATGCAAATTTGTGGGTAAGCAGTGCCGTTGGTGATGCAACCGATGTTCAGAGAAGATGACTCGTTAAAACGACAAGTTGCACCCATGGTTGAACATAAGGGGTTAATACTTTTGAGGTTCTCATGCTTCAGCGCAAGCCTAGCATACTCACCCAGTAAAACTTAATGACAGTCGACAGTATTTTGACGCATGTCAAAATTTAGGCTTATGTTACATCCTTTGGTGAATTATTCCAAACGTGTTAACATTTGTTCTGGCCTGACCAGTAACGGAATATTTCATGAGTGAGCCTTGTGTGCAAGTAACGATTGAGAATGGCATTGCATATGTCCAGCTCAATCGACCAGAAAAATATAATGCAATTAATTATTTAATGTTTAGCGAGTTGGACAGAGCGATCAAACGTATTAAATCAAATTCGCGGATTCGACTGGTTATTTTATCTGGAGCTGGAGGCCATTTTAGCTCGGGGCTGGACGTAAAGAGCGTGATGTCGGCACCGATGCAAGCATTCAAATTGCTGTTTAAATGGCTGCCTGGCAATGCCAACTTAGCGCAGAGAGTCTCCCTTGGTTGGCAAGGTTTACCCGTGCCTGTCATCGCGGTGTTAGAAGGCTGCTGCTATGGCGGTGGCATGCAAATCGCCTTAGGTGCTGATTTTAGAATAGCGAGCCCAGACAGCAAGTTATCTATTATGGAAGCCAAATGGGGGCTAGTGCCGGACATGGCAGGCTTAGTGGCGCTGAGGCAAATAATGCCCAAGGATCAGGCGATGTTACTCAGCCTTACGGCCAAAGTGTTGTCGGGCGAAGAGGCGAGTCGCTTAGGGTTAGTGACTCAGCTAAGTGATCATCCTATGTTAAGCGCGCAGCAATTGGCTCAGGAGCTTCTCAATACCTCCCCCGATGCCGCAGCGGCGATCAAGTTGAGCATCAATCGTAGCTGGACGGCTTCGATTCGTGCACTTCTTTGCCGTGAGTCGTGGAGCCAAGTGAGACTGTTACTTGGTAAAAATCGCGCGATTGCGGCGACGCGTCAGCTAAAGGATCCCAACAAAGCCTATCAAGATCGCCAATCGGGTTGGTAGTAGCGTAACTCTATCTCGATTACGCCCCATAACGGATTACTTAAGCTTTAGAAAGGCTTGCACCTCAATTGGCGCCGCTCATACGGGCGGCGAATCCCCTTATGGCGCTCAAACAGTTCTGCCATGCACTCTCGTTATCCAGATTTAATGCTAATGTCGTTTGCCGATAATTCGGCGCCTCTAACGTTACGGCGAGGCTTTTGCGTTGCTCCGCCGTTTCTAACGATGCGGGGTGACCATCGGGCGATTGAATATCGAGTATTGGCATAGTGAGCTTGGCCAGTTTTTCGGCAATGACTTGGTTACGCGCCTCATCTTCGCTGTAGGGGTTGATGACGATTAATACATCGGGATCGGCAATTTTCTTTTGGCTTAATAGGCTTATCAATAATCCCGCACTTTGATCGGCGGTGATCAGTACCCGTTTACCGGGAAAGTCGGTGCCTACGCTGTCGAGCTGTGACATGCTTTTGACTAAAAAGTCTTCCTGCTCAAGCAAATGCTTATTGCTCTGCTCGGGTTTCACTTTTTGGCTCGGTTTATTCGAAGGACTGCTTAACTGCGCCGCCCCTGCGGAGGTCACTTCGGTTGCTGGGGTGGCAAAGTTGGGGGCGGGCGGCTCTGTGGGCGGGGTAAGGCTTAAACTGGCCCAGCCAGCAGCATTGATATTACGTCTGACAAACGCCATTAATCCGGGCGCATCGGCGGTGCCATTGGTGGCGGGTAAGATAATCGCAGCGCCGAGTTTTTTGCGGCCTTCCCATGAACGAACTAAGAGTTCGAGCGGTTGATCATCTATGGTGATCTGCTTGATTTCACTCGCGGGTAAATAACTGCTTATTCTTTTCGCCGCAGCTTGCCCATTGGGCGCTTTGCTCGCTTGGTTCGTCTCGGCGTTTTGGGGAGTTGTCTCTGGCGCCTGAGCATTAGATTCTGGCGCCTGCGGGCTGGATTCAGGTGCAGATTCAGGTGCTTGAGTACTTGTTTCTGACGCCTGAGTATTGGGGTCTGGCGCTTGAGTGCTGGGATCGGCGGCGAATAAGCTCGCACTGGCGAGAGCTAAGGCTAGGCTCAATAACGAGGGGATAATACGCGCCATAGAATTGATAACCACCTGTGTAGTCTCATAAATTCAATTAGCTAGAGTATAACCTGAAGCGGCGTAGCAGAAGCAATTTTTGCTTGAGCTCGTGACGGCGACCGCGCACAGCTGCGCCTAGGCCCAGCCCACAGCCCACAGCCATACTTATCGTGAAGATAAAATAAAAACGCCCAGCGATTGGCTGGGCGTTTGCATATTCGCTTAAGCGAGCCTAAGGAGGCTCTAGCTTACCGTCATTGCGGATTAGACATGGCTAACTAAAACCATACGAATCGCGTCGAGCTGTAGCTGACTCGCGTCGAGGTAAGTGCTCAGTTCCTGCATCTGATTACGCAGGTACTCTAACTCTTCCTCACGGATATTCGGGTTAACCGCTTTCAAGGACTCTAAACGGTCTAATTCGCCCGTCAGTTGGCTGGTCATTTTCTCACGCGCCTGCGCCACTAACTCGTTCACCGCGGCTTGGGCATATTCTTCACCCTTAGCAAATAACGGATGCAGAATCGGTTGGGATGCTGTGACTAACTTGCTGCCAATATGGCGGTTAACCGCGCTTAACTGTTTGTCAAAGCTGGTGTAATCCACCTTAGCGGACAAATCGTTACCGTTTTTATCCAGCAGTACGCGGATAGGCGTTGGTGGCAGATAACGATATAGCTGGCTCGATTTAGGCGCCGAAGCATCCGCCATGTAGATCAGTTCTAAGAACAGGGTGCCGGCGGGTAAGGCTTTGTTTTTCAAAATCGCGACGCTCGTCGTGCCTGTGTCAGAGCCGGTGATCAGATCTAAGCCTGTTTGCACTAATGGGTGCTCTTGGGTGATCAGGGCGATATCATCACGGGAGAGCGCGGTATCACGGTCGAAGGTGACCGTCACGCCATCCTCATGCAGACCCGGATAGGTTGGGAACATCATGTGTTCGCTTGGACGCAGGATGATAGAGTTTTCACCTTTATCTTCTTGATCAACACCGATAATGTCCCACAAGCGGATCACCGAACCAATCAGCTTAGTGTCCTGATCGCTTTGGGCTAAACGCTCGACAATCGCCTTGGCCTTATCGCCACCGTGGGAGTTGATTTCCAGCAGCTTATCGCGGCCTTGCTCCATAGCGTGTTTCAGTTCTTTGTAACGGCTTTGGGTGTGGTTGAGCAGATTGGTTAGCTCATCTTCATCCCCACCGACGAGAACATTCAACAGATCTTCGGCAAATTCACTGTACAGCACATGGCCACTTGGACAGGTCAGCTCGAAGGCATTCAGACCTTGGTGATACCAGTTGAGCAGACGCTCCTGCGCCGTATCTTGCAGATAAGGCAGGTGAATTTGGATATCGTTCTTTTGCCCGATACGATCTAATCGGCCGATACGTTGCTCTAATAAATCTGGATTCAATGGCAGATCGAACAACACTAAGTGGCTGGCAAACTGGAAGTTACGACCTTCTGAGCCGATCTCAGAACAGATCAGTGCCTGGGCGCCGCCTTCTTCTTGAGCAAAGTAGGCGCCTGCCTTGTCGCGTTCAATGATCGACATGCCTTCGTGGAATACGGTGGCTTGAATCCCTTCGCGGGTACGCAGTGCTTCTTCCAGGCTCAGGGCGGTTTCTGCGCCACTGGCGATGATCAGCACCTTCTTGCTGCGGTGCGACTTTAAAAAGTCAATCAACCAATCGACCCTAGGATCAAACTTCCACCAACTGGCGCTGTTGTCTTCAAATTCTTGGTAGAGTTTTTCAGGGCTTAGGGCTTGTGCCGCTTTCGCTTCTAAGGTCTTACGGCCGCCCATCATCTCATTTACGCGGGCAGCGGTAAGATACTGCTCAGGCATTGCATGGGGATAGGCGTTGAAAATACGTTTCGGGAAGCCCTTCACCGAGGCGCGGCTGTTGCGATAAAGCACGCGACCTGTGCCGTGGCGGTCGAGTAACTCTTGCAGCAGTTCGCTGCGGGCCGCTTGTTGCAACTCGCTGTCGATATCTTCGGCTTGAATTAAACGAATGCTCGGCGCTATGTCTTTCTCGCTGAGTAATTCGGTGAGGCTGTTGATGGCGGCATCGGATAATTTTCCGTTGCCCGCTAAGGCTTCGGCGGCAACGGCGACATCTTTGTAGCTGTTTTCTTCGGCGAGGAAGGCATCGTAGTCGTAGAAACGATCCGGGTCGAGTAGGCGCAGGCGCGCAAAGTGGCTCTCATGGCCGAGTTGATCCGGCGTTGCCGTTAATAACAATACGCCAGGCACTACTTCGCTTAATGCTTCAACCACTTGGTAGGCGCGGCTCGGTGCCTCTTCGGTCCACTCCAGGTGGTGCGCCTCGTCAACGACCAGCAGATCCCAGTCGGCATCCAGGGCTTGATCCAGGCGCTTCTTCTTACGCAGTAGCTCGAGTGAACAGATCACCAGCTGCTCTGTGTAGAAGGGGTTGTCATGGTCGGCAAAGGCCTCGACGCATCTGTCTTCGTCGAAGACCGAGAAGCGCAGGTTAAAGCGGCGCAGCATTTCGACTAACCACTGATGGCGTAGGGTATCCGGCACAATGATCAGTACCCGCTCGGCGCGGCCAGTGAGCAGTTGTTGATGGATAATCAGACCCGCTTCGATGGTTTTACCTAAACCCACTTCGTCGGCCAGCAATACACGCGGCGCATAACGGCGACCCACTTCATGGGCAATCCACATCTGGTGGGGGATAAGGCCGACGCGTGGACCTTGTAAGCCGAGTAAATCTGAGGTCGCTAGTTGATGACGCAGTAACTGGCATTGGTAACGAATACCGAAACGGTCTAGGCGGTCAATCTGACCGGCAAACAGGCGATCCTGCGGTTTGTTAAAGCGAATGTTGTGGTTTAACAGGGTCTCACGCAGGCTGGCTTGCTCACCTGTTTCGCTGTGGATTCCGTGGTAGACGACGAGGCCGTCTTTTTCGGTGAGTTCTTCAACCGAGAGGCTCCAGCCTTCATGGCTTTCAACCGTATCGCCAGGGTTGTATATGACACGGGTCAGGGGGCTTCGTTACGCGAGAACATACGATTCTCACCAGTCGCAGGGAATAACACTGTGACCATACGGCCTTCAACTTGTACGACTGTTCCTAAACCAAGCTCTGACTCGGTATCACTTATCCAACGTTGTCCTAAGGCAAACGGCATCTTAAATTCTCATCTCTGGGCGGACTCTAACAAAGGGCGCGTATGTTATATCAATACTAGGGATATTTGAATCGCCCTCTCACCCGTTAGAGCCTAATTCCCCACACACTAGATTACAAATTGAACAGTGAAGAAAATTCTCTGTAGTCGTACGATGATTTGTCATGCTACTGTCATATCGAGGGACCTACACTGCCCTCGAGTCACCGACTTAAACACAGGTTCGTTCGGTTGGCATTCAGGGAGAATGGTGCCAATATTAGTTTAAGCCGCTAGCCGTCTTTATTAAGTAGAGGCTTGAACTTTAAGATCATTCTTTAGCTCGCCAACTGACATAGGAGCCATATCCACTCACCGGGAAAGAGATGTAGCATAAAAACAATCGAGCACTCTGGAGGCGCCATGGAACAAGACGACAGAAAGTTGTTTGTACTGGATACCAATGTGTTACTACATGAACCTTTGGCGATCTATTCGTTTAAAGAGCACGATGTGGTCATTCCGATGACAGTGCTAGAAGAGCTAGACCAGATTAAAGATCGAAAGAGTGATGTGAGTCGGGATGCTAGGGTTGCCATACGGGCGCTGGAAGATACCCTAGGCGGTGATACAACACCGGAACAAATCATTAATGGTGTCCCTTTACCGAGTCGAGAAGGGCATGCCGATGCGATAGGGGCGCTGTCTATTTTCCCTGACCATCTTGTCGATTTTACCCTAGGCGCCCTGCCGGGGGATGGCAACGATAACCGCATTATCAATACCGCTCTGCACCTGCAAAACCTCCACCATCCACGTACCGTGGTGTTAGTGACCAAAGATATCAATATGCGTCTTAAGGCCAAGGGCGCGGGCATTCAATTGGTTGAGGATTATCGAACCGACCAGCTGATCGATGATATTCGTTTCCTCAGCAAGGGTTTTTATCAATTCGAAGGGAATTTTTGGGAGCATTTAAACAAGGTATCCACCGAGCGCCATGGTCGACATACGATTCACGAAGTCCCCCTGAAAGATTTAGATAACGAACCCTTCTACATTAACCAATATCTGATTGATACCGAATCTGATTTTTGTGGTCGTGTCACCGAGCGTAGCGATACCCATCTGCATATTTTGGATCTGGGCCGCGAGCGCTTAAAAACCTCGAGGCTTGGGGAGTTAAACCTAAGAATGTTTACCAAGGGATGGCGTTGCAGGCGCTGCTCGATCCCGATATCGATCTGGTGATCCTAACGGGACCAGCCGGTTGCGGTAAAACCCTGCTGGCAATGGCGGCGGCGCTTGAGCTGGTGGTGGAGCGCAATCGCTACGATAAGGTGATTGTGACTCGTAATACGCCAGAAATTGCCGAGTCCATCGGCTTCTTACCCGGCACCGAAGAAGAGAAGATGATGCCATGGCTGGCGGCGATTACCGATACCTTAGAAGTGCTACATAAGAATGATGTGAATCCGACCGGCAGTTTGAACTACATCATGGAGAAGGCCAATATCCAATTTAAGTCGATCAACTTTATGCGCGGCCGCTCGATCCAAAACTCCATCGTGCTCTTGGATGAATGTCAAAACCTGACGGCGTCGCAGATCAAAACCATGATCACTCGGATGGGAGAAGGCACAAAATTGATTTGTTGCGGTAACTTAGCGCAGATCGATTCGAATTATCTCACCGCAGTGACCTCGGGGTTAACCTACATAGTCGAACGCTTTAAAGACTTTGAAGGCAGTGCCAACCTGTATTTGAATGGGGTGGTGCGTTCACGCTTGGCCGAATACGCCGAAGAACATCTCTAACTATTTACTTTATTGTTACAAAAGGTCTCACTCGTGGGACCTTTGTTTTTAGGCATTTCTATGATTTTTCAATCAACTAATCATAGACTTTGACAGCCTTCGTACGGCAATTATTTGATGCGACTCGGGGTTTCTTCCTGCTAATATATGAAGCCATAAATGTACTCAGTCACTTTTGCCACCGATGGCTAAAATCAAGCGCTGCAATCAAGGGTAGTGGATGAAATCGAGTGAGCCGGATCTCCAATTAAAATCGCCGATCCAAAAGAACTATAACCGCGCCGTTTTTTATACCTATATCGGCGTGATTGTCCTGTCGTTGCTGACGGCATGGATGTTTTTCGATCGCCAGAAAACCCAGCAGATGGAGCAGCGCGAAGAACAGGTCGAGCGCCACGTATTGCAAATCGACTTGCTGTTGGAATCGAGCATCCGTGCGGTGAAGAGTCTGCGGGATGTGGCCGTGGATCACCTGCGCTTAGGTGAGTTAGTGCGTAAAGAGCGTTTACCGCAATACGGCAAATTTAACGAAAGTGGTCAGTATTTTACCTTAGAGCCTAACTACGCCAAGGGCGGCAAACCCTTTACCAACATGGGGCGGATTACAGGTGCAGGCTCCCTCGATGGCCGCAGCGATAAGTTCTACCAAGAGCTGGAAATGCTGTTCGAGTTGTCACTGTCTTTCCCCGTCGCCAAAGAAGCGGCACCTAAAGCCTCGGCGATTTATTATTTATCGCGCCAGCGGATGATGTCCTACTTCCCTTGGACCAACGGCGACCAGCGTTTTAGGGACGAGCTGCTCAATAAGAAACAATTCCAATACGCTACCCCGGCGATGAACCCGCAGCGCAGTGTGTTTTGGAGTGAGGCCTATGTCGATTCGACGGGTAAAGGCTTACTGACCACCTTAGGCGTGCCCGTTTATCTCGATGATGAGTTTATGGGCTCGATCAACCTCGATATGACCTTGGCCTCATTGGCGCGGCAAATTCGGGTGTACTTCAAGATGCCGGGGACTGTGATCCTGCTCGATCAGCAGAACAATATTTTGTCCCACAGCGACTTCGATGGCTCAGATATCAATCGGGTATATCACATCAGTCAGCGCATTCCATCGGAGCTGCATTCGCTACCCGAGTCCGAATTATTCGATGCCCACGAAGGCATTATTCGCAACGGTTACTATATTCACTCGGTCGCGCTGCATAACGCGCCGTGGCGCTTGTTGTATCTGCAAAATGAAGACGACCTGTTCCAAGACTCGGTCGAAAAACTGCAGCTGACCTTTATCCTCGTTGTCATTGCCCTGTCGGTGCTGGTAACCATAGTGCACTGGCAAACGCGCCGCTCCTTCGTGAGCCCCGCATCGCGCCTGTTGTCGCACTTAGAGGGCTGTTCCCAAGAGCCGCGTAAACCGCCGGAAAAAATCACTCCGGGGTGGGAACCTTGGTTCCTGCTGGTGAGCCGCATCTTTGAGGAAAACAAGCAATACACCCATCATTTGGCCGAGCAGAATAAGCGACTCGACAAACTGGTCGCGCGCCGCACCGAGCGGTTAAAAGATGCGACCGAGCGGCGCGAGCGGGAATATGCGTTGTTGCGCTCCTTACTCGACTCCATCCCTGAAGCCATTGTCTTTAAAGATAAAGAAGGCAATTACCTCGGCTGTAACAAAGCCGCCGAGCGGATGCTGGGTTACACCGAAAGCGAGATGATTGGTCTGTCGTCAGAGGATTTAACCTCACCGGAGATGGGCATTCGTATTCGCGCCGAGGATGAGCAGATCTTAAAAGATCGCACGCCACTGCGTTATCAAGAGAAGGTTGAGTTAGCGGGCAAGCCTGTGTTGCTCGATACTCTGAAACTGCCTTTCTATAACCGCCGTGGCGAGCTACAAGGCTTGATTGCCGTGTGGCGCGATGTGACGCGTGAGTACGAGTCCGCCGAGCAGTTACGCCTGTCGGAGGAGCGTTACCATTTAGCGATGGACGCGGTAGAAGATGGTCTGTGGGACTGGTATCTGGATTCGGAGCATATTATTTGTAACCCATCCTATTATTCGATGCTGGGCTATAAACCCAATGAATTCCCTGCGTTATTGTCGGCTATCGACCAGCTGACGCACCCCGATGATAGAATTCGGGTCGAAGAATATCGTAATCAGTATCTGCAAAATCCCGTCGATGCCTATGAGATCGAGTTTAGGATTTTAGGCAAAAACGGCAGCTATCACTGGGTGCTTTCCCGCGGCCGGGTGGTGGAATTTACCGCCGATGGTCAGCCTAAGCGTATGGTCGGTACCCACAAGGACATCACACGCCATAAGAGTAACGAAGTGGCACTGCTGGAGGCGAAGCAGGACGCAGAACTGGCGAACCTCTATAAGAGTGAGTTCTTGGCCAACATGAGCCACGAAATCCGCACGCCAATGAACGCCATTATCGGCATGTTGCAGTTAGCGCAGCGCACCTCGCTGACGGCGCAGCAGAAGGATTACCTCGAAAAGGCCGGGTTCTCGGCGCAGTCGTTGCTGCGGATTATTAACGATATTCTCGACTTCTCTAAGATTGAGGCGGGTAAATTAGAGCTGGAGCGGGTGCCGTTCCCGCTGGATAAAGTGCTCGACCATGCCCTCGATCTCAATGCGCTCAAGGCGCAGGAGCAAGGCGTCGAGTTATTACTGTATGCGCCAGTCACGGCAGGCCTCATTCTTAAGGGCGATCCGCTGCGCTTAGGCCAAGTGCTGATTAACCTGTTATCGAACGCGGTGAAGTTTACCCAATCCGGTGAGATTGAACTGGGCTGCGAAGATGTGGGCGAGCGCGACCATCGAATTACCTTAAAATTCTGGGTACGGGATACGGGTATTGGGATTAGTAAAGATCAGCAGGAAAAACTGTTCGATGCCTTTGCTCAGGCCGATGGTTCGACGACCCGTAAGTACGGTGGCACGGGATTAGGTTTATCGATCAGTAAGCATTTGGTCTCCATGATGGGCGGCAAGATGCAGGTGCAGAGTGAGTTAGGCGTTGGCAGTACCTTCAGCTTTACCATCAGCTTTGAGATTGCCGAAGAGGCCAAGGTTGAGCCCTTAGTGGTGCCTGAAAAACTCAATAATTTACGCACACTTGTAGTGGATGATAACCCGACGGCGCTGCAAATTTATTCGGCGTTGATGCGCGATTTCCACTTCGAGGTGGATACGGCCGCGAGCGGCGCCGAGGCGCTGTATAAGTTGTCGCGGGATCCTATCGATTTATTGTTGCTCGATTGGATGATGCCAGAGATGGATGGTGGCGATGTGATCAGCGCCATCGATACCATGGTGGCCGAAGGCCGCATCGCAAAACGGCCCATTATCATCATGATGACCGCCTATGCGGCAGAACCTTTACAGCACGAAGTCGACAGTGCCAATGTGTTTGCCGTGTTGCAAAAACCCTTTAAGGCATCGAGTCTGTTCGATGAGATCATCGCCGCCTTTGCCGATGAGCCAAGGCTTAATGTGGTGCAGCCTATTGATGAAGTGCCGGTAGAAGAGGGCGAACACACAGGGCTTGTGCTCTTGGTGGAAGATAACTTTATCAACCAACAGGTGGCGACTGAGCTACTAAAGAGCGCAGGATACGAAGTCGTTGTTGCTGGGAATGGCCAAATTGCCCTCGATATTATCGACTCACGCCCCTTCGATGCGGTATTAATGGATATTCAAATGCCAGTAATGGACGGGTTAACCGCGGCGCGGGCACTGCGTGAACGCTTCAGTGCCGACGTGCTGCCTATTATCGCCATGACGGCCCATGCGATGTCGGGCGATCGGGAAAAGAGTCTCGCCGCTGGGATGAATGCCCATATTACTAAGCCGATAGTGTTAACTGAACTGTTTGAAACCTTATCGCATTGGATAAAACACAAGAATAATCATCATTAATTGTTTGCCCGGGGCCAATGATGGCCCCGCGTGGTTTAGTTTTGTGTAACATGACCACGTAGACAGCCCAATCAGGAGGAAAGATGAAACCCCATAGCCTAGCCCTCGCCATCCTACTCTTAGGTTTACCCGCGCTGAGTGTCGCCGCGGATCTGCCGAGCACTAAAGTCGTTAAGCAGAGCCAAGCCGCTAAGGGATTTCTTAATCTTTACTATGAGCCAAGCGAGGGGGAGTTATACCTCGAGGTGAGCCGTTTAAATCAGCCTTTTTTATTGGTGACTAGCTTGCCTGAAGGGGTCGGTTCTAACGATATCGGTCTCGACCGTGGTCAATTAGGTCAAACCCGCATGGTGCAGTTTGAGCGCCAAGGTCCCTACATCCAACTTAAGCAACTAAATACCCAATATCGCGCTAATACCCAAGACGCCGCCGAAAAGCGCGCCGTGGATGAGGCCTTTGCCGATTCGGTATTGTGGCAGGGTAAGTTACTCGATGGTAAGCCAGATATGGTGGCGATCAGCGAGTTGGTACTCAACGATCTGCACGGGGTCGCGGATGCTCTCCTGCATCGCGGGCAGGGGAATTATCGCCTCGATTTAACCCGCTCGGCGATTTTACCCGCCGGGGTGAAATCCTTTGAAAAGAATAGTGATGTGGATGTGCAGCTTACCTTTAAAGCCGATGCGGCGGGTGAGCAAGTGGCTAAGGTCACGCCCGATGGCACCTTAATGTCGGTGCGGATGCGCTACTCCTTTGTCGAGTTGCCCGATGAGGGTTATCAACCCCGCGCCTATCATCCTATGAGCGGCTATTTATCCGATGAGTATCGCGACTATGCCACGCCGTTTTCGGCGCCATTGGTGCAGCGGTTTATTTTGCGCCACCGCCTGCAAAAGGTGAATCCTGGCCCGGCACCGAGCGAAGTTGTCAAGCCCATCACCTATTACCTCGACCCAGGTGTGCCTGAGCCTATCCGCTCGGCGCTACTTGATGGTGCTCGCTGGTGGGAAACGGCCTTCACCCAAGCGGGATTTATCAACGGCTTCAAGGTTGAACTCTTGCCGCCCGATGCCGATCCGCAAGATATTCGCTACAACATGATCCAGTGGGTACACCGCGCCACGCGCGGATGGTCCTACGGCGCGGCGCTAACCGATCCGCGTACCGGCGAAATCATCAAAGGCCAAGTGACCTTAGGTAGCTTGCGGGTGCGTCAAGATTACTTGATTGCCAAAGGTTTAACTGCGGGCTGGCGTGATAGAAGCGCCGCCGAGCAAGCGGCTAATGACTTAGCCTTAGCGCGTATTCGCCAACTCGCCGCCCATGAGGTCGGCCATACCTTAGGTTTAGATCATAACTTTGCCGCCTCGACCAATCAGGATGCCTCAGTGATGGATTATCCCCATCCTAAGATCATGCTGAAAGGCAATGACATTGATATATCAGCACCTTATGGCGTTGGTGTCGGGCCATGGGATAACTTTGCTATCGCTTACGGCTATAGCGATGAAGGCGATGCCACGGCGCAGCAGGCGCTGCAAAATCAGTTACTGGCCGAAGTGGCTCGAAAAGGGCTGCGCTATATTGGCGAAGCCGATTCACGCCAAGCGGATGCCAGCCAAGCCTATGCGAGTTTATGGGATAGCGGTGACGACCCTATCGCGCAGCTGCTGGATTTGAATCGTATTCGCGCTAAGGCGATCGAAGGTTTTAGCAGCACGGCCCTGTTGCCGGGCGAGCCACTGGGTGAGTTAGCCGATGCCTTTGTGCCAATCTATTTGCTTAACCGTTATCAAATCGATGCGGTCACTAAGTTTATTGGCGGCACTGACTACAACTATCTGTCTATCGGTGAGGGTAGTCGCTGGAGCTACATAGCGCCTCAGTTACAAATGTCGGCCCTCGATGCGCTGCTCAGCACCTTAGATGCGGCCAGTTTAACGGTTCCGCAAACCTTACTCGATACGCTGGTGCCTAAAGCGGGCAATTATCAAGCGACGCGGGAGTCCTTCGAGTCAGGGCTTGGGGTGGTGAGCGATCCCCTCGGTATGGCGGAAGTGTTAGCGCGCCATACTGTGGGTCAGTTATTGATGCCGCAGCGCTTAAATCGTGTCAGCCAAGGGGCGATGGCGGATAATGAACAGCTCTCGGTTGAAACCTTACTCAACAAGCTGTTTGCCGCGACCCTTTATCAAGAAGATAAGCTCGCTCTGATTGAAGGTGTGTGGATGCGGGTAAATGCGGTGGTGATTGATGAACTCTTGTCTGCGTATCACAATCCGCAAACCTCAGCAGAGGTGAAGGCGGCAATTTACGAACGCGCCCAATTCGTGATTAAACAGCTCAAAGCCAAAGCGAATCGGGCGAATGCTAAGGTGGCCTCCCACTACACTTGGTTGCAACAGGGGCTGAGTACAGGACTCACGGATGCCAACAGCAAACTCATTCCAAAACCCTTGAGATTGCCGCCAGGTTCACCTATCTAAGTTTGGTTTTCAGCATCATAGGCGCTAACGAGGTGATTCGTTATGCGCCTATTTCTTTTGGGTTTCTAGGATAAAAATGTTCGGCTTTACGCTCAATATGGTTAAAGCGGCGAGTATTTTTATAGGGCAGTTTCATAAAGCCCGATACCCCATGGCCTTGAATTTTACCTACATAATGCAAAATGCGGTCGAGGCTAGCGCGAAACGCCGCCTGTTTACGTGGATTGAGCAGTTTTAAGTAGCTGTGGATCTTTAAGTGATTCGGCAGCGCCTCAAAAATGATGCAGCCCGTGTGGTGGATTTGGTTGATACGCGCCAATTCCTCCATGATTTCACTCGGTAATTCGAGGTTTTCATCCGGATCTTTACCGTCTTCAAAGTAGGAGTGCAGCCGCGATTTATCTTCGAGAGTCGGCACATCTCCGACTTCGAAGGGCAGTTGGAGATCAGCACTGGCGACAAAGGGTTCGCTGGTGTTTTCGCGCTCGATATGCAGCGTGTCCCTAGCGTTAAAGAAGCAGGCCTTAAACACCCCGATACGCTTAATCCCCCGCGCGAGCGTGACCATATTATTAACGGCGATGATGAGGGCGCTCTTTTGTTTAGCATCGTAGATGGCAAGGTTGGAGTCGATAAACACGCCAGTTTCTTGCCAATGGATAGCAAGGCCACCCACGATAGGGTATTGACCGAGGCGACCCACGGCGGCGATAAAGCCCTTTTCGGTATCGCCCATGCCGGCTAAGAAGTTGCGATAGTATTTTTCGAGCTGAATGTCATCCATCTTAGCGATGGGATCCTGCGCGTTATGTTCCTTTAAAAAGGATTTACGCGAGCTGTAACTGACGGTTTCGACATCTTTTTCGCGGGATTGTACCCAGACTGGGATTTCACCCAGTAGTTCGGTTTTGGGCAGCTCGGGTAAGTGTATTCTATGGCTGTGGCGCATGCTTTTGAGAAAATAATCCCCCGCCAGATTGCGCTGCACGGCATCGCTACTGAGCATACCTTCCAAGGTGCGCGCCAACTCCATGGGTAAGCCTATGCTGGTGGGCGGGATCACCTGCGCGCCGAAGCGACTCGCCTGTCCTGAGGCCAAGGCATACAAGGTCGCTGCTACGCCTTGCTCGTCGAAACGCGGGCTGGAGAGTGCGCCATTTAGCTGCTCTTCACCGATAAAATACACGTCCCCCATGCGGGCGTTAGTATGCTGTTGATCGCTCGACATCAACGTCATCACATTGTCTTCTACGGCCTTGTTATATTCATCCCGTTGCGCAAATACCGCCGAGCCCCAGTCGATTAAGGATAAATGTTGGCTTTCAATATCATAGACAAGGTTTGAGGGCTTAATGTCGCCATGCACTAAGGGTTTGCCCGTTCGCAGATAGTAGAGAATATCGGCCAGTTGGCGGGCAATACTCATCACCATGGCAGGGGCAGGGCGCCTAAACGGCGACAAAGCTGCTCGAGATCTTCGCCCTTAGCACGCTCCATCACTAAGATCCCTTGTTTGCCGACCCGCTCAAATTTGATCGCTCCCGGAATGTTAGGGTGTTTGAGTAAGGACAGCATAAAGGCTTCTTCCTCTAAGCGATCTTGAATATGCTGCGGCAGATTAATTCTTGAGAATTTAAATACATGGGCTTCGTCGGCCTGATTAATCCCCGCAAACACAAAGCCGTAAGCCCCCTTACCGATAAACTCAATGTCGCGATAACCCAACTTACTTAACTGTTGTTTACATAAACGGATCCACGCCTTGTGCTTACGGGCATCGTTGGCTTTGAGCAAGTAAATGGATTGCTCTTCGGAAATGTAAAAATGTTGTAATTGGGGTGTTTGCAATGCGCGACTCCTTGTTTTGGTTATTTAAACAGTAAGCGAGGCTGATAAGCAAATCGGCTTAGGATGCTGTGGCTGGTGTTGCCTGCGATAAACTTGTGATTTTTAGGGCTTACCTATCCCATCATTTCGTCGCTGACTTTGATTTATATCAAGTTAAATCGTATGGAGTCTAGGTAATCTTAAGCACATTGGATGGGATACATTTTTGTTAAATTTCCCGTGGACAAAGTGGATGAAAGGAGGGCATATGCCCGCCCAAGATAAGGCTTTATTGATCGAGTTGTTAGAGTTTCCGCGTAAGCGAATTTTGCAGTCAATGGAGGTGACCCATTGTCCACATGCGGTATTTTTTAATGATCGCGATGAGCAGTGTCTCACTTGCCACCAGGGTATGGAATGTATCTGGATGAACCAGAACGATGAGTTGGTGGCCGTCGAGCAAAAATCCGTTGCCGAACTGAAGCAGCAGTTGCTGATCGCCGTTGACTTTATCGACTCATCCTTAAGTCCGCATCATTTGTCGCGCCGCCAATGCCAGTGTGAGAATTGCGTTTGGCTCCGCCGGGTACAAACGGCATTGGCTTAGTCATTAACTGTTTACATCTCTATGATTAACATACGGTATCTGAGATTTTGCATCCACCCGTGAATGCCATTAGAGTAAGGATAACTTTAGTCATTTGAGATATACCTATG
The DNA here is from genome assembly GCF_025449215.1 of Shewanella seohaensis. Taxonomy (NCBI): domain Bacteria; kingdom Pseudomonadati; phylum Pseudomonadota; class Gammaproteobacteria; order Alteromonadales; family Shewanellaceae; genus Shewanella; species Shewanella seohaensis. Next base: position 4,589,150 of record NZ_CP104900.1, on the reverse strand, counting down.
GAACCTGGTTTTTGGCATGAGAAGTGGCAGCAACAGCTGATTGGTTTTCACCAGCAAGATATCAATCCCTTTCTCGTAAAGTATTGGCATACCTTGGCATTACCCGCCGAGGCTCAAGTCTTCGTTCCCCTGTGTGGTAAATCTTTAGATATGTGCTTTTTAGCCGAGCAGGGGCATCAAGTGATTGGTTGTGAGTTAAATGAACTCGCAGTGCAGCAGTTTTTCGAAGATAACCAATTACCTATGCAGCAAAGTGCGCTGGGCGATCATCAGCATTACTACACTGAGCAGGTCAGTTTATATCAAGGGGATATCTTCACTTTACCCCAGTCGATTACGGCCAAGGTAAGTGGTTTTTATGATCGCGCCGCCTTGATTGCTTGGCCTGAGAGTATGCGGGCGCAATACGCCAAGCAATTAGCGCAGTTATTGCCTTCGGGCAGTGTGGGTTTATTGGTGACTTTAGATTACCCGCAGGACGCTTTAAGTGGGCCGCCATTTGCGGTGTCGCCAACTTGGGTCGAAACACATATAAGTGACGATTTTGAAATCCAGCTCTTGGATTGTCAGGATGTGCTTGCGGACAATCCGAGATTCGTTAAGAAAGAAGTCCCTTGGCTGAATGAAGCCGCGTATTTATTAACACGCAGATAATTCGCCGGTAAAAATATGCATCCCATTGAACTCAAAGAATTAATGCTTTTGGGGACGTGGGATGTGTCATTAAGGGGTCATACAATTATCGCAAAATAGGCATCTGCGCTGAGATTTGCGACAACCCCTTTAAGGCGATGGCATCGCTCAAGGAACAGGCATTGAAATACAGGTTTAGTTTGACAGAAAAGGAGCTGGAGGCTCGAAGTTAAGCCACTTCGTAGTAATTAGGTTCAATTTCTAATTGGTTCTGAATAATTTGTACGGCCATTCTTGCGCACTTGCCGCATTGATCGGCAACGCCTAAACGCTTTTTAACGTCAGCAAGGCTAGAGTCACCCTGACTTACCGCGTTTTTGATTTGCGTATCTGTGATGGCATGGCAGAGACAAACGTACATTTTTTGGACTCCAAAACGAATTGAGCTAATTCTAAATGAAAACGCTTATCAAATGCAATCCTAGTAGTAAACTTGTTGTGCTGGTTTCCTGTTTTGTTACACATCGCACATTTTCTAGTCTATGCTCAGTGCTCAGAAGACAAGAAAAAGAGGGATGATTTAGCGATTACGGGTCATTGGACGCGATCAAGGATGGATAACTCATGGACGATGGAATAATAAATTTACAATAGATCCAAGGGTTATCATGAGAAAGAATTTGCCAGTGACACAGCGGGAATATGACTATCCAGCCGATTGGATTTTACTGTCTACTACGGACACTAAGAGTCATATCACCTACGCCAATCCATCGTTTTGCACCGTGGCGGGATACGAGCTGAGTGCCATGTTGGGACAGCCCCATAATATGGTGCGCCATCCCGATATGCCTCCCCAAGCATTTGAAGATCTTTGGAAAACCATCCGTAAAGGCGAGGAAGGGCATAGTCAAAAATCGCTGCGCCAATGGCGACCACTATTGGGTCGACGCTTATGTGTCGCCGATTATGGTCAATGGTCAGGTGGCCGAATTTCAATCGGTACGCACTAAACCCAGCCGTGACCAGATCAACAGAGCAGAAGCCGCCTACGCCGAATTGAATAAAAGCGGTAATGTTAAAGCGTTAAAACACACCTTAGATATGCCGACTAAGTTGATGCTGCTCGCCTTCGTCGCCCTGTTGCCCATGTTGTATTTGGCGTTGCAGATTGGGGCGGTGGGATTTGTGGCGTTTGCCATCAGTGCCCTCGTGCTGTTTATCGGCGGTAATCTGATCTTAGGGCGTTATCGGGCGCTGGTTGCTAAGGCGAAGAAAATTTACGATAACCCTTTGATGGCACATATCTATACGGGGCAATCCGACGATTTAGGCGCTGTCGATCTGGCGCTGCAAATGCAAACCTCAGAGTTAAAGTCCGTGTTGGGCCGCGCCCGTGACTCCTGCGATAAGGTGAGTAAACAAGCCAAGATTTCCGCGGCAAAAGGCGAAGAAATTCAAGGAACAAGTCAGTCACAACTCGCTGAGATTGAACAGGTTGCCACAGCTATGCAACAGATGACGGCGACGCTTGGGGATATGTCCTCAAACTGCGCCGATGCGGCGAATGCTTCGCAAATGGCGTCGCAGCAGACAATCAACGGCGATAAAACCGTCGTCACCACCATTCAGTCGATTCAGACCATGGCGCAGCAGTTGCAGGAAACCTCGCAGGTGATCACTGAGTTAGAAGGGCACAGCCGAGACATAGGCACAGTGCTGGATGTGATCCAAGGCATTGCCGAGCAAACGAATTTATTGGCGCTGAACGCGGCGATTGAAGCGGCGCGGGCGGGCGAGCAAGGACGAGGCTTTGCCGTGGTTGCCGATGAGGTGCGGGCATTAGCGCAGCGCACCCATGATGCCACCAAAGAAATCCACACAATGATCAATCTGTTGCAGCAGGGCACTCACAAGGCCGTGCGTAGTATGCAGGAGGGCGTTGATGCGGCTGGCGAATGTATTACCACGGCGGATCTTGCGGGCGCGGCGCTACGTACCATACGTGAAGCGATCACTACCATCACGGATATGACCCACCATATTGCCAGTGCGGTGGAGGAACAATCGAGCGTGGCGAATGAGATGAATCGCAGCGTAGTGAATGTGTCGCAATTTACCCATTCCAGTCATCAACTCGGTTGCGAAATGGTGAGTCTCAACGATGAAGTGATAGGTGAAATGGACTCCCATACTGTGCTGGTTGGGCAGTTTTTAAAGCGCAGTTTTAAAGTCTAACTTTTATCGCAAGAATCCTTAATCCAAAGGCAATCAGTCGTCTGATTGCCTTTTGTTTTTTTCCTGTGAGAGTTGGGGTTTTCCGCTTTTCATTCAACCGCCAAACTCGTTCCAAAATTAATAACCCTGAATAAAATCGACCTGATTCTGCAGCGGCTCAGCAGCGATATAGCGGCGATAGTTGTCGCTAAAAATACGCACGATTTGTTCAGGATGACTCGGCGCCGAGATATGGGGCGTGATGATGGCGTTGGGTCTTTCCCAAATCGGATGACTCGCAGGGAGTGGCTCCTGCGTGAACACATCGAGAACGGCCTGTTGTTCAGGATGCGCAATCAACTGGGTATTGAGGGCATCGAGATCGAGCACATCACCACGGCCCACATTCACTAAAATGGCATCGGCTTTGAGCGTGGCGAGCATGTCTGCATTTAACAGCAAACGTGTCTCAGGGGTGCTGGGCAGTAAATTGGTTACCACATCGCTTTGGCTTAAGCATTGCCCGAGCTGCGAGAGCGGCTGGATCGCATCAAAGCCTTCGACCTCACGGCCGCTGCGGTTTATCCCAGTAACATGCATGCCGAAGTGCTTAGCTGTCTTGGCCACATGCTGGGCGATAGAACCTGTGCCTAAGAGTAATAATCGCATCCCTTGCAAGCTGCTGTGCGTAGCACTTTGCACTTGCCAAGATTTTTGCCTTTGCTGCGCTTGGTAGAACTGGTGTCCTCGCACGTGGGCAAGCAGATAACCAAACAAATACTCACTCATTAAGGGGCCGAAAATACCTTTAATGTTAGTGAGTTGATAATCTTTTCTTGCTCTTGGGCCCATCAGGGCATCAATGCCTGCAAAACTGGATTGCAGCCATTTTAGCTGTTTGGCATGGGGCAGCAGCGGCGCGGCAAGTTTAGGTTCGGCAAGCCAAATATTGGCCTGTGCAATATTCGCGGGATTATCATCGAGCAACTCAAGCCCTGGTAACTGCTGCGCCTCAATGAGCTGGCGATACTGCTCATTCGCTTTGGTCAGTAAGAGTAACTTGTGCCCCATGTCGTCTCCCTTTATGCTTGGTTGTCGTTATTTTTCAATACGCTGCTGTAGTTATTTTGATTTTGCAGCGTCATTTTAGGTTGAGTGATTATGTTTGATCAGTTAGTCGCCATTATTGGCCATTTAGGAAATATGCTTCGCCCTTGGTCCTTCGATATCGCCACGGCCATGGTCGTGTGTTTGATTTTAGTGTTTTCAGCCGATGTGAATCGTATCCTCAGACGGCATTTACTGGGCCATTCGTTTATCCTGCGAACCTTTGTTTTTATTATTGTGAATGCCTTTGGCTATGGGCTGCTTATCGTTAAAGCTACGCCTTGGGTGGCAAGGCAAATCGTTGCCATGCCATCCCATTGGATGTTTTTGCTGATCGTCGCCATGTTCATTTTTATCGGTTATTGGGCGCAGCGAAATAGCCAAGCCTAAACCGCTAAATCCACGCCATGGGGTTATTCGAAGTAGCCGCAATAATTGGTATTGGTGGGTTGTAACAGCGCCTGCATGGCACGGTCGGGGTAATTGCTAAAGATACCATCGACCCCTAACTGCTTAAGGGCATGGATATCATCACCATGATCGACAGTGTAAACATACACCTTAGCGCCCCTCTGGTGGGCGTCATCCACTAGGGACTTGCTGATAAAACTCACGTCTAAATGCAGGGAATAGGCGGCTAACTCGCTCACCACCGCCGCACCATCGAGGGGAATACTGGCCAGTAAGGGCGCCACTAATGCCTGTGGCAACGCCTGTTTGACTTGCTGTAAATAGGGATGATTAAAGGATGAGATCAGCAATTGCTCCGCGCTGAATCCCAGCTCGGCAATCGCCTTAGGATAAAGCTCGAGTAGCGGCGCTACCGTATTCACCCCTTTAAGTTCGATGTTGATTGTGGCGCGGCCAGCAACCAGTTCGAGCACTTGCCAGAGTGTGGGAATCGGTTCACCTTTGACAGTGATCTTGCCCAAATACTCTTTGTTGACTAAGTGGATGATACCTTGGCCCGAGCTCTTACTGTCGAGTCTGCGGTCGTGAAATACCACTAACTCCCCTTCGACATTATGCACATCCAGCTCAATGGCTGTGGCACCTAACTCAATGGCTTTGGCCATGGCGGCTAAGGTATTTTCCGCCACATAACCGCTGGCACCACGGTGAGCAAAAATAAGCATCTGATTTTCGTCCTATTAACTGCGGATAATGCCGACCTGATCGCGATTCTGGCCATTTTTAAGATGGATTTCCATTTGCGGATAGGCGAGTTCTAAGTTGTTTTCTTTAAGCTTACGGGTGATGCGTTTATGCAGATCGTGGCGTAGCGGCCAACGGGCCGACATCTCTTTTGCATAGGCACGAACTTCGTAATCTTGGGTATGTTTACCAAAGCCTGCAAACCAGACTTCAGGCTCTGGATTCGGCAGCGCATCTTCGCATTCCTGCACCGCTTGATACAGGGTGGCCTCGACTTTAGCTGGATCTGAGTCGCGGGCAACCGACACATGCACTATCACCCGTGTGATGGGGTCTGATAGTGACCAGTTAATCAATTGCTCGGTAATAAAGGCCTTGTTTGGAATGATAATTTCCTTTCTGTCCCAGTCGATAATGGTGGTGGCGCGGATCTGAATTTTACTCACGGTTCCCGTCAGATCGCGGATCGTCACCGTATCGCCAATCCGTACTGGCTTTTCAAACAGAATAATCAGGCCCGAGATAAAGTTGGCAAAAATCTCCTGCAAACCAAAACCTAGACCCAGTGACAAGGCGGCAATCAACCATTGCAGTTTTGACCATTCCATCCCGAGATTCGAAAAACCAATCAGCAGTCCTAAAAACACCACTAAATAACGGCTTACCGTGGTGATGGCAAAGCCGGTACCGGGTGTCAGATCGAGCCGTTGTAGGATCATCAGCTCGAGCAGACCGGGTAAATTGGTCGCAATCATCAGTGAGAAGCCAACAATAACTAAGCCCAATAACAGCGATTTCATGGTGATAGGCAGCTGCTGCTCGACACCATTGACGCTGGTATTTGTCGTCCAGAGGGTGATGCCATCCAAGAAGGAAAATAGCGCGGTATGGGTTTGCGTCCACAGGCCAATCAAGCTCGCCAAAAACGCCAATAGCAATAGGGAGCGCACTAACCCGAGGGACTGACTCGAAATGGTTTCGAGGTCGACGACTGGCTCTTCGTAGGTATCGAGGCCATCGCTAGAAACATGGTGAGTCTCGCCCTTTTCCCGCTGCGCTAACCGTTCGGCCCGTTTGGCCTTGGCACGATCGAAGGCAATACGGCGGCGCTCGATCAACATCCAACGCTTAATCAATTGATAAAGCAGTAAGAAACTTAATCCCAATACGATGGAAAGCTGTAACTGCAACAGCATTTGGAAGGCGGTGAAGTAGTAGCCCCTGAAGGCGAGTCCGGCACTGAGCAGAGGCACAGAGATCAATAGGGCCCAGAGCATTTTTTGCAGCAGTCGTTTGTTTTTGCCATCCTTTTGAGTGTCGCTATTTTGGCGGCTTAGCACCAAGATATCCTTGTATAACAAGAATAAAACCACACAAAAACAGATAAATGCACCACGGCCAATGCTATTGCGGATTAGGGATGCGTCGAGGACTTCGGTAAAGCCCATAATGCCGAGCAGGGGCTGGCGACAAACACAAAGTGTTTGAGTCTGAGCTGACCTGCTTGGATAAGTTTAGAAGGGCGTTTGAAATGGCCAACCAAGACCCCTTTGTCGAGGGCGAGAATAAATATCAAGCGATACAATAGGTAAACTAATCCTATCGCCAAAATCCCCATGCCGACGGCCTGCACAAAGTTACGTTCGGATTGATAGAAAATCCATCCCGCCGCCACTATGGGTAGCGGTTTGATCAGGGCATAACCAAGGCTCAGGACTAAGGATTTAAAGGTGTAGATAAATTTATCCTGCGTCACATTGCCCACGTAGGTGACATAGTGGCTGAGTAAGCGTTTGAACTTAGGCCGGATTAAATCTTGGATGACCAAGCAAAGCACTAACAGAATGATCCACCAGGACCAGTAGTCATTTTGCTCCTGCCAGGCTTTGCCCAATTGTCCCCACTGCGCCTCTTGGATGAGCCATAGAGCGCTGCGCTGCACATCGGTGAGCCAGAGTTTGTTCATGCTGGCGGCGTTGGGTACCCAAAACAAGTGCTCGTTGAGGGTGTTTTTTAAGGTCAGGTGTTGTTGGCTAAGTTGCTGATAATTGACTTTGAGTTTGCCAAGCTCACTCAAATATTGATCATAACTCTGCATCAACTGCGTCAGCAGCGCTTGTTGTGAGCGCAATAGCTTAATTTGTCCCTCGTTGTAGAGGTTGGTTTGTTCTAACTCTTGTTCGTTGAGTGCCTGTTGTTGCTCGAGGTGGTACCTATCGAGGCGAGCATCGGCGATCAGAGTTTGTAGCTTCTCATGGTTTGGCGGTTTAGGCAGAGATTGCAACATCTGCAAAAAACGCTCGCCAAAGGCGGAATTCATTTTGACCCAAGTGATTTGCTCTTGGATATTCGCCAGCTGTTTGGCTTGGGATTGATATTGCAGTTCGGCCTGCTCTTGCTGTTCAACCACATTGTTGATTTGCAAGGTTAAGGTTTGGAGTTTTTGGCCGTAGATCTGGTTTGTGTCGGCAATATTGCGGGTCACAGGATCCACGACCTTGGCGGTATCCACTAAATTTTTCGCCAAGGTTGCATCGGTTTGTTGTTGACGCTGTTTATTCATCGCCTTATTGATGGTTTCAATAAAGGCTTCCTGTTGGCTCAATTGCTGGCGAACCAACTGTAACTGTAGCTGGGTGAGTTCGATGCGCTTTTGGCTGCTGGCAAGCTCGGCCTCGTTAGTGGCGAGGCTTTGTTCGAAGAAAATCCGCTGTGTTTGCTGTAACTCGCCCGTTGGCGTATCCAGTGGGGCCAAGTCGGTTTTCTTATTTTGCAGCACATTCTGTCTTGCGTTGGCGATGACGGAGGGCAGCTGATTGTGGCGTTGCAACAGTTCGCTGACTTGATTGCCAAGGGCCGTTTCGCTCTCTTTTAATTCCGACAGTCGTAAATAAGCCATCGAGGCTTGCTGGTTAAGATCTGTGGCTTTATCCAGCTTTAAGGGCTTGGCGGCTTCTTTTAAGCCGTGGTCGATGACCTTTTTGTTTTCTTCAAAATCGAGCTGAGCCTGCTGAAAACTGCTCGCATTCGCTGCCAATCTATCAATGTTGTTTTTAAGCTCAACAATTTGATCGTCAATGCTAATATTTTGTTGCTGATTTTGGTTGTTTAGGCCAAGTCGCTTATCCAATTGCAGTGGCGAATTGGCATTGAGAGAAAAAGAGAAAAAAGCAATAACGAACAATAAAATACGTGGCATATAAGCAAAAGCAATTAGGGGCGAAAGACGCACTCATCTTAGCCAACTTAGGCCAAGATTGGTATGTTTCAGACGTTCTTTTTTCGCCGTTGTGACTGGTGGGATTGATGGGTTTCGAAGATGGCGGTGGCGACTATGATGGTTCCGCCTATCAGGGTGTTGAGATTCAGCGCTTCGCCTAAGATCACTAATGCCAACATGGCCCCGTAGAAGGGCTGTAGGCAGGAGACTAACCCGACGGTTTTAGCGCTTAATTGGCGCAATGCTGAGGTGAAGAGTGCATGGGGCGCGGCGGTAAATACCACTCCGAGCAGCACAATCAAGCCCCAAGTCTCGAGGGAGATAGTCTGTAACTCGGTTTGATGCCAAGGCATAAGAAACACTGCCGCCACTAAGGTCTGATAAAACATGGCATGGGGGCCGCTATATTGGGAAAAATAGCGTTTTTGCAGTAAGTTACGGGCGGTAAATAGCATCGCCGAGACAATCCCGACCGCAATCCCTAAGGTTGTATCGTTGCCAAGATTGGCTTCGGGGATCAATAGCACTACGCCTATCAGCACTAAAACACCGCTGATAATATCCATCAGCTTGATTTTATTGCCTGTTAATAACGGCTCGGCAATGACTGTCATCACTGGATAGGTGAAGAAGGCAATCATGCCGATGGCGACCGATGAGAGTTGCATCGCGGCAAAGTAGGTGACCCAGTGCAAGCTGACTATCACACCTAAGCCGATAGCAACCAGATAATCCTGTTTGCTGGCAAGGCTTAAGTATTTACCACGGAATTTGATGAGTAATGCCAAGACCAAGGCCGCGACAACACATCGTAGGAAGGTGATATCGAGTGCGCTTAAGGGGATTAATTTTGAAAACAAAGCTGTGCCGCCAAACATCAGCACAGCTAAGTGTAATTCGATTAATCCCGAAGGTTTAGCGGTCTGGCTCAATTGGGTCGCCGTAGTTAGTCGGCTAACGCCTGATTTTTGAGATTAGCAAAGGCTTGACCCATACGCGTTACGGCTTCGGGTTCAACGCCTTCGGCGAAGGTGTCGATAGCATCTTTAGCAAACAGCATGACGACGGTACTGCCAAGCTTGAAGCGGCCCATTTCTTCGCCTTTATCTAAGGTAATGGCGTCTGGACCTACTGTTGGGTATTCCCATGTGAACACTTGCTTACCCGTTGGCGGCGTAATTGTGCCTGCCCACACGGTTTCGATACTGGCCACAATGGTTGCGCCCACTAATACCATAGCTAGCGGGCCAAGCTCGGTTTCAAAAATTGCCACAACACGTTCGTTGCGAGCAAACAGGCCAGGTACATGGCGCGCCGTTAAGGGGTTAACGGAAAACAACTCGCCCGGTACATAGGTCATCTTCGACAGCGTGCCCTTAATCGGCATGTGGATGCGGTGATAATCCTTGGGAGCCAGATAAATCGTCGCAAAATCCCCACCTTCGAAGCGTTTGGCATCTTCGGCTTGGTAGCCAAGCAAAGTGAGTGAAGAATAGTGATGCCCTTTAGCTTGGAAAATACGGCCATCCTTGATGGGGCCGAGTTGGCTGACGGCGCCATCAACAGGATGCACCATGATGTTGGCCGCAGTATTAATTGGGCGAATGCCAGGCTTAAGTGCGCGGGTAAAAAAGTCGTTGAAGCTTTTATAGGCTTCGGGTTCGCTCTGAGCCGCTTCGCTCATATCGATTTTATATTGCTTGATAAACCATTTAATCGCGGCAGTCGTTAATGCGCCAGCTTCGGAAGCGGCAAGTTTACCGACTAAGCGAGATAACAGGTGCTTTGGCAGCATGTACTGCAGCGCAATTTTAACTTTATCCAATTTATGTTCCTTTCCTTTATGTTGCTCAACTTAGGTTGAGACTTGTTTTACGTTAATTTTGTGCGAGGCGATGGTTTGTTTATTCATCGCTTTGGGCGCGAAATTGCCGAGCGTGACGCTGTTCATCAAGGCTTGCGATAATACGATGGTAGTTATTAAAGCGATCTTCGCTAATTTTACCCGCATCGACAGCGGCTTTTAAGGCGCAGCCCGGGTCATCGCCATGCTTACAATCGCGGAATTTGCAGCCACCTAAAAAGTCTCTAAATTCGATAAAACACCAACCGACACGTTGGGCGGGTAAGTGCCAAAGAGCAAATTCGCGCACTCCGGGAGAGTCTATTAAATCACCACCGCTAGGTAAATGCAGCAACTTAGCCGTGGTGGTCGTGTGTTGACCCAGCCCCGAGTTGTCGGAGACATCGCCCACCAATAATTCGGCTTCGGGCAGTAAGGCATTGACCAGTGAAGATTTACCTACACCGGACTGGCCTGCAAATACGCTCACTTTATCTTTCAGCAGGGCTTTAATGATATCTAAACCCTCGCCTAATTTACTGCTGACCTTATACACGGGATAACCGATATCTTCGTAACGCTTTAAGGCGGCTTCGATGGCGGGGGCTTCTTCTGGCGTTAGCAGATCAATTTTATTCAAAATGATGATCGGCGGAATATCCGTGTCTTCGGCTGCCACTAAGTAGCGGTCGATAATCTGGGTGGTAAAGCTAGGCAGTACGGACGACACAATCAAAATTTGGTCGATATTCGAGGCGATAATTTTCACCCCATCGTATAAGTCGGGACGCGAGAGGGAAGAGCGTCTTGGGTGTACCGCTTCTACAATGCCAGCAATGCCACTGTTGGCTTGGGTTTCAATGGCGAGGCGAACAATCACTTTATCGCCGGTGACTAAGCTCTTAATCGTGCGGCGAATATTGCAGCGCACGATTTGGCCATCTTCGGTTTCAATATCGGCATGTTGGCCAAAGCGGGAGATCACGGTTCCGCTCTGTTCTGGGCCGAGTGAGCTATCCTGTAACTCAGGCGCATTTTTATCACCATTGTCACGATTGAGGCGTTTCTCGTGATTGGCGCGCATACGGCGTAATTGGCCTTGGCTTAGGGGTTTCTTTTTACTCACTGATTTGTCTTCGTCAATTAGATGATTTTTTGTGTCTGAAAAAAGCAGTATGATACACGCTCTTGAATAAAAAGCCTGAATTTAGGCTAACTGACATGATAAGGCTGAATTATGGCGGCGGACGCGAATAATCTCATTTGGATCGATCTCGAAATGACAGGGTTAGAACCCGATGTCGATAGAGTCATTGAAATTGCTACCTTAGTAACAGACCAAGAACTCAATATTATCGGTCAGGGGCCTGTGATTGCTATTCATCAATCGGATGATGTGCTGGCGGCCATGGATGATTGGAACCAAAAACACCACGGTGAATCGGGTCTGATCGATAGAGTGCGTGCCAGCCAAGTGAATGAAGCACAGGCTGTTGCACAAACCATCGCATTTTTAGAGCAATATGTGCCTAAGGGTGCCTCACCTATGTGTGGTAACAGCGTGGGTCAGGACCGTCGTTTCTTAAATCGTTATATGCGTGAACTGGAGGACTACTTCCATTATCGTAATCTCGACGTGAGCACGGTAAAAGAGTTAGTGAAGCGTTGGAGCCCTGAAACCATGGCGGGTTTCAAAAAGCAAAATACCCACCAAGCGCTGCAAGATATCCAAGAGTCGATCGCGGAATTACAGTATTACCGCAGCAAAGTATTTAAAATTTGACCGATCAGCAGATAAATCTGCAAGAAGGGGTTGCAGCCGCATAAATTTTTCATATAATGCGGCCTCAACTTTTTGATGCGGACACGAAGCGCTGCTCATATAAGTGATTGCGACATTAGCTCAGTTGATAAAGGTTAGGAGACGATACCTTTGTGAATGTTGAAGGCAAATGTGGCAGCGATACAAAAGGCGACATTAGCTCAGTTGGTAGAGCGATACCTTGCCAAGGTATAGGTCATCGGTTCGAACCCGATATGTCGCTCCAAATTTTATGCGACATTAGCTCAGTTGGTAGAGCGATACCTTGCCAAGGTATAGGTCATCGGTTCGAACCCGATATGTCGCTCCAAATACAAATTTAGTGATTCACCAAGTCATTAAATACAGAATTATGCGACATTAGCTCAGTTGATAAAGGTTGATAGACGATACCTTTGTGAATCTTGAAGGCGGATGTGACAGCGATAATTATGCGACATTAGCTCAGTTGGTAGAGCGATACCTTGCCAAGGTATAGGTCATCGGTTCGAACCCGATATGTCGCTCCAAATACAAATTTAGTGATTCACCAAGTCATTAAATACAAAATTATGCGACATTAGCTCAGTTGATAAAGGTTGATAGACGATACCTTTGTGAATCTTGAAGGCGGATGTGACAGCGATAATTATGCGACATTAGCTCAGTTGGTAGAGCGATACCTTGCCAAGGTATAGGTCATCGGTTCGAACCCGATATGTCGCTCCAATTTTTCTCGTCATTCCCTCATAGAATCTTCTTCATTTCAAACAGATATATCGCAACTTACGCAGTGCTATTTTGCTTTTCTGTTTGCTTAGCATGTCTGTTTCGTTCTTGATTACTCCAAGCGCTTTTTAGCTATTTCCCCTCGCTGCAATTTATTAACCTTTGTTTGCACGGTTATTTTTAATGCTAATGCGGTGAAGTATGGGCAAACTTTGCCTGTTCTGCGGCTGTTGTCGCTGATGTTTTCTATTTTGTAAAAAATAAAACAGCAAGGTTAATGCGTGATCTGCGCCTTGTTTCTTCAAGATTTCCTAAATTAGATGGCGTTGCGAAAGTTAAATTATGACCTTGTTCAAATATTCGCAACGCTTTTACTTACATAATGAATCCAGACAAAGTTAATAGCGCCAAGTAGTTGGCTTAACACTGGAGTGCATTATATGCGTATTCAACAATTGCGTGATTTACTTGAGTATGTGGCGAACTGCCGCTTAGATATGGCGCAACTCTATGGCCGACTGAACAATCAGGCCGATTCTGCCCGCGTGAAGATGATGCTGGAATATTTTGAGTCTCACCAAAAACATGTGGCTGAAAAATTGCGTGATTATATGGATGAGGCGCCCGTTAGAGTATTAGATACTTGGTATAAAGACTTTGTATTTGAAGACTTTACCAAACGCTGCCAAGACACTATGCTGCCCGCCAATATGAACGAAGATGATGTGCTGAATCTGCACCTCGATTTAGAAAATCGACTGATTGGCTTATTGGAAAAAACCGTTAACTCAACTACTGCCGAGGATGCCCGCACCGCATTAGAGGGCCTGATCCGAGTGGAGAAAACTCAGCAGCAACGCCTAGTGCATAGCACAATTCGGATGGACGATATCTAATCCGATTCAGAATGACCTTTCAAAGCCAGCGTAATGCTGGCTTTGTTGTCTCTACCGGATGAGTATTTTTCACTTTGGACGCTTTTTGCATGGCAACTGATTTACGTCATAATTTTTTGGGGCGTTTTTTGCTACTTTCTTGATCTCATTGGTTGATTTGACCTTGTAATGCTTGGTTCTCACCAATCACAGGGGGTGTTAGGTGAGCTGTCCTTTTGATTATTTGTCGCGCAGGAGATCCTCTATGGCACAAGATTTATCGAGTTTACCCACGGCGCTTTATACGCAGCAGCAGGTGAGAGCCGCCGAATTGCTCGCTGTTTCAGAAGGGGAAACCACTTTATATCAATTAGTTGAACGTGCTGGTCGAGCAGCATTTGAGTGCTTTACTCAGCAGCGTGAACGGCATCCTCAGCTTGAAGGAATGCCTTTACTGGTATTGGCGGGCAGCGGCAATAATGGCGCCGATGCGCTAGTCTGCGCGCGCCTAGCCTTAGAAGCAGGGCATCAGGTCAAGGTGTACTTGCTCAAGACCCAAGGCACTGCTGAATTCGAGCAGGCACTTTCTGCCTATCTAAACCAGGGCGGTGTTATCGATTCCCCAAATATCGAAGCGATACTGCAGGCGCCAGTCATTATCGATGGTTTACTGGGCACGGGAGTTAAGGGCGCCGTGCGTGAGGATATTGCTGCACTGATCCATGCCGTCAATCAGAGTGAGGCTTGGGTGCTGAGTTTAGATCTGCCCTCGGGGATCGTTGCCGATACTGGCGTTGTCGCTCAGGTCGCCGTGATGGCGGATGTCACTCTGTGCTTTGGTGGATTAAAACAGGGGCTTTTGACCAGCAAGGCGAGACACCACTGCGGCCATTTAGCCTTTGCCGATCTGGGATTAACGCCTTTCTTCGATACTGAGAGTGCAACGCGAGTCGGCGGTGAAATGTTAAAAAGCCATTTTGCCGCAAGAGCACGGGACAGCCACAAGGGGCAATCGGGTAAGGTAACGCTGATCGGTGGTGACTTTGGTATGGCTGGAGCCATTCGCCTCGCCAGTGAAGCTTGTTTACGTGCGGGCGCCGGATTGGTGACTGTGATCAGCAGGCCTGAGCATCAACTGACAGTAAACGTCTCGCGCCCCGAATTGATGTTTTGGGGCTGTGAACTGGTCGATATGGAAGTCTATCTGCGCCTAGGTTGGGCACAGGTGGTGGTACTTGGCCCCGGTTTAGGAAAACACGACTGGGGTTATAACTTGTTTAAAGCCGCGGGCTTAAGCGATAAACCCTGTGTGCTCGATGCCGATGCCCTGAATCTGCTCAGCCAAGAACCGCGCAGGCAAACTAACTGGGTACTCACGCCTCATCCCGGGGAAGCTGCGCGGCTCTTGGGATGCAGTGTCGCCGACATTGAGCAGGATAGATTTGCTGCCGTGCGTGCTCTGCAGCAAAAATATGGTGGCGTGGTGCTGCTCAAAGGCGCGGGCACTGTCATTTTTGATGGAAAACAGATGGTCGTGGCACCTGTTGGTAATCCTGGGCTTGCGAGTGGTGGGTGCGGCGATGTGTTATCTGGTATTATAGGCGCACTTATGGCTCAAGGAATGGATAACATGCAGGCGACCGTTGTTGGGGTTGTCGTTCATGGCTGCGCGGCGGATCTGGCTGCAGTGCAGGGTGAACGGGGTATGTTAGCCAGCGATTTGATGCCTTTTATTCGCCAATTAGTAAATAGTGATTTACTCTAGGCGCTGTAAAACTTAAGCGCAGGACATTTCCGCGCTTAAGTTGCCTCCTCCATCCATAACAGCAGTGATAAAAGCGGAAATGACAGAGTTAACCTTTCAATTAAATAACGAAGACGAGACTATTGCGGTTGGGCAAAAACTGGCCCGCCATATTCAAGCGCCTTTGACTCTGTATTTGACGGGGGATTTAGGGGCGGGTAAAACCACTCTGAGCCGCGGTTTAATCCAAGGATTAGGGCATAAAGGAGCGGTAAAGAGCCCGACCTACACTTTAGTTGAACCTTATGAGCTAGACGGTGTCGAAGTTTATCATTTTGATTTGTATCGTTTAAACGATCCTGAAGAACTCGAGTTCATGGGGATCCGTGATTACTTTACCGATAGCAGCCTGTGCATTGTGGAATGGCCCGACAAAGGTCATGGACTCTTGCCCGATGCCGATATTCACCTGCATTTAAATTATGTTAACCAAGGACGTGAAATCCAAATTCGAGCCTTAACAGAATCAGGTAAAAAGCTATTAGCCGCAATAAAATAAAAACAAAGATGACTAAAAATAAGCATTACTTTCAAACTATTACTTTTTTCTGTGCGCTTTTTTTGCTGTAGCAGCCCACGCGGCTAACCAGCTTGAGGGCGTGCGTATTTGGGCTGCCCCCGAGTCGACCCGGGTGGTGTTCGATTTGAGCGAAGCGCCTAATTACACTTATTTTTCCCTCGATGGACCCAATCGTTTAGTGGTCGATCTTAAAAAGGCTTCGACAAAACTGAGCCTGAAAAATATCGATAACAACAGTAAATTGGTTAAAGGGGTTCGCGTCAGCAAATCACCCACTAAAGGTGATTTACGTTTGGTGATCGATCTGGTTAAGCCATTAAATGCTAACCTGTTTTCTCTACCTGTGACGGCGCCCTATGGTAATCGTCTGGTGGTCGATCTCGAGGATAAAACCTTAACCACGGCGACAGCTGTCGTTAGCTCAACTCCCGTTAAAACGGTTACTCAATCGGCGCAATCGTCCCGTGATATTGTGGTGGCCATTGATGCGGGTCATGGTGGTGATGATCCTGGTTCTATTGGGCCTTCAGGTGTTTACGAGAAAAAAGTCGCACTGGAAATAGCAAAAAGAGTGGCCAGTAAGATCAACGACACGCCGGGTATGCGCGCCGTGATGATCCGTACTGGCGATTACTTTGTGAATTTGAACAAGCGCTCCGAGCTCGCCCGTAACAGTAAGGCCGATTTACTGATTTCTATCCACGCCGATGCTTTTACCTCGCCCCAGCCAAAGGGGGCGTCAGTGTGGGTATTGTCGATGCGCCGCGCGAACAGTGAAATTGGTCGTTGGTTAGAGCAAAAAGAGAAACACTCAGAACTCTTGGGTGGTGCCGGGGAAATTATCCAAAATACCGATAATGAACAGTATCTTGCAATGACTCTGCTCGACATGTCTATGAACAGTTCGATGGCCATAGGTCACTCTGTTGCTGGGGATATTTTGAAGGATCTCGGCTCTGTGACTGAGCTGCATAAGAGTCGCCCTGAGTCTGCGAGCCTTGCGGTATTAAAATCCCCCGATATTCCCTCCATTCTGGTGGAGACAGGATTTATCTCGAATCCGAAGGAAGAGCGCTTGCTCAACAGCAGTCGCCATCAGGAAAGTATCGCAACCGCTATCCATAAGGGCGTTAGCCGTTATTTCCACAATAACCCGCCAGCTGACACCTTGCTCGCGAAGCGTAATAGCGGTGGCACAACGGCCAGCACGAGCGCGAAATCATCCTCTGGAAATATTAAACACAAGGTGAGCCGCGGCGAGTCACTTTCGGCTATTGCTCAACGTTATCAAGTGCCTATGGCCAGCATTAAGCGCGCCAATGGCATGAAGACGGATGTGGTACAACTCGGGCAAACACTCGTCATTCCTGAGAGTTAATAGGATGAAGTCTATGGGGATTCAGATCCTTCCGCCGCAACTAGCCAACCAAATCGCCGCCGGCGAGGTGGTCGAACGGCCGGCTTCTGTGGTGAAGGAACTTGTCGAGAACAGCCTAGATGCTGGGGCGACGCGTATCGATATCGAAATCGATAAGGGCGGCAGCAAGCTGATTAAGATCCGCGACAATGGTTCGGGGATCCCAAAGGATGAGCTGGCCTTGGCCTTGTCGCGGCATGCCACCTCGAAACTGCACTCTCTTGACGACCTTGAAGCCATCCTCAGCTTTGGTTTTCGCGGCGAGGCATTGGCGAGTATCAGCTCAGTGTCCCGCTTAACCTTGACCTCGCGTACCGCTGAGCAAACGGAAGCCTGGCAGGCTTATGCCGAAGGCGTCGACATGGCGGTTAAGGTCATGCCGGCCGCGCATCCTGTTGGTTCAACTATCGAAGTTGTCGACCTGTTCTTTAATACGCCCGCCCGTAGACGTTTTCTTAAAAGCGATAAAACCGAATTTACCCATATCGATGAATGGTTAAAACGCATTGCGTTAGTGCGTGGGGATATCCACTTTACTTTGACCCACAATGGCAAAACCGTACGTAACTATCGTCCGGCGATGAATGAGCCGCAGTATTTGCAGCGATTGACTCAGGTTGCTGGACGTCAATTTGCCGATGAGGCGTTGCGGGTCGAATGCCAACACGATGACCTACGTTTAAGTGGTTATTTACAGTCGCCTTGGTCAACGGTGTTAACCGACACCCATTACTTTTATGTGAATGGCCGCTTAGTGCGCGACCGTTTAGTCAATCATGCGGTGCGCCAAGCATTTGCCCAAAAAGCCGAGGTCGAACAGCCGGGTTATGTGTTGATGCTGGATATCGATCCCCATCAGGTAGATGTAAACGTGCATCCGGCGAAACACGAAGTGCGCTTTCATCAGAGCCGTTATGTGCATGATTATATTCTGCAGGCACTGCAATCGGCGCTCGAAGAAGCGAGCGAGCTGGGTTTTGAGCGTCCTTTCGAGCCAAGTTCGCCACAGGTTAGGGATGAGGTCTCTCTCTCCGAATCTAGGGTGCAGGCACAAACTGAGCATCATGCCTTCGAGCTGCAATCGCCTGAATCTAAAACGCATTCAAATTGGGATGCAGCTTCGCGTGCTGATACTTCTCGCGCCGAGATATCACGGGATTCTCAGCTAGCTGAGCTTACTCGGGATATTGCTAGCACGCGTCCGTACGCTGGCGTGCAGAGCAATACCTACGGCAGTATGGCGGTTCCGCGGGAGTCACGTAGTGGTTCGGCTGGGGAAAATCGTGCCCGAGCCGAGCTTCCTTCTAAGGCGGCTATCGCCAGTTACGGCGAATTATTGCAAACGCCATCCTATAGCGTGCAGGACAAGCCGTATCAACCCGTGCTTGCAATGCCCGCCATACTCAATGGTCAATATTGGGTATTAGCGCAAGGGCAAAACCTGAGTCTGTTGCCAATTCAATCTGTGGCGTTAGCGACACGTAGCCATGAGATAGAAACAAAGCTGGCAACTGGTTTGATAGGTCAGCCATTATTGATGCCAGTGTCGATAGCCGCCGATACGGATTGGCCAGCATTACTCGAAGAACATGAAACACTTATCCGGCAATTAGGATTAGAACTAACAATTCGCTATCAGCAGTTGATAATCAAAAAAGTGCCCCCATATCTCAGGGATAGCCAGTTAGCGAAGGTGATCCCCGAGTGGTTGCAATCGCTACGTTTTGAAGCGCCAGCACCTAATGCATTGGCTGTGTGGCTGGCAGAGCAGAGTTTAACTGGATTTACCTCGGCCGCGGATATTTGGGCGGCCTATAGTCAGTTAACTGAAGAGAAAAGACAGCAAATTGCCGATAAAGCAGTATCCTTACCTTGGCAATCGTGGCTAGAAGAGCAAGCAATTGAATAAAGAATTACAGCCAAAAGTGGTTTTTTTGATGGGACCAACGGCGTCCGGAAAAACCGCTTTAGCACTCGAATTAGCCGAAAAGCATAATTGCGAGATTATCTCGGTTGATTCAGCATTGATCTATCGTGGCATGGACATTGGCAGTGCTAAGCCCTCTGCCGAGGAATTAGTACGAGGTCCGCATCGACTGATCGACATCCGCGATCCGGCAGAGAGCTACTCCGCCGCCGATTTTAGAGCCGATGCGCTGCGCGAGATTGAACAGATTATTAGCATGGGAAAGACCCCGTATTAGTGGGCGGCACCATGATGTACTTTAAGGCGCTATTAGAAGGATTATCGCCGTTACCGAGTGCCGATGAGGCGATTCGGACCGAGATCCAAGCCGAAGCGGACGCAAACGGATGGGAAGCACTGCACGCGCAATTAAGGGAGATAGATCCCGTATCGGCAGAAAGAATTCATCCTAATGATCCACAAAGGCTTTCAAGAGCGATAGAAGTATATAGAATAAGCGGTAAGAGTCTGACCGAGTTAACTCAAACCAAGTCGGCTCCTTTACCCTACGATGTGGTGCAATTTGCCATTGCGCCCCGTGAGCGCAAAGTGCTGCATGAGTTAATCGGGCAGCGTTTTCGGATAATGTTAGAGCAAGGTTTTATTGATGAAGTCGCCCAGCTGAAAGCGAGAGGTGACCTACATTTAGATTTGCCCTCAATGCGTTGCGTGGGATATCGACAATGTTGGCAGTATCTCGATGGGGAATATGACTATGATACTATGGTCGAAAAATCCGTTGCCGCTACTAGGCAATTGGCTAAGCGTCAATTAACATGGTTGCGTAGTTGGCCAGAGTTGAATTGGCTTGAAAGTGGTGCTGAGGGGAATTTAGTTACACTTATGCGTCAATGCCGCTAGCTTATTAGCCCTTGCTGTATAATACTAAAACTAAACAAAAAACTTCACTGATAACGATTTATTTTTATATAAATTAAAAAGGAAATAATAAAATGGCTAAGGGGCAATCTTTACAAGACCCATTTTTGAACGCATTACGACGTGAACGCGTTCCGGTATCAATTTACTTGGTAAACGGCATTAAACTCCAAGGACAGGTAGAGTCGTTTGATCAGTTTGTCATTCTGTTGAAAAACACAGTGAGCCAAATGGTTTACAAACACGCTATTTCTACCGTAGTACCTGCTCGTCCATTTAACGTTGCTGGCCATCAAAATGCCCAGGGCGGTTATGGCGCGCAAGACGATATGCCAAGTGGCGAATAAGTTTTAGTTTGAGGAGTTTGCTTCTTGTTTGATCGTTATGAGGCGGGAGAAACAGCGGTTCTTGTCCATATCGACTTTTCCGATGAGGAACGCCGAGAAGACTTAGTCGAGTTACAGCTATTAGTCGAGTCAGCTGGAGCACGCTCAGTCGGGGTCATTACTGGAAGTCGACGCTCACCAGACCGTAAGTTTTTTATTGGTTCTGGTAAAGCCGAGGAGTTAGCTGCATTAGTAGCTGCAACCGAGGCTAATGTGGTTATTTTCAATCACGCCTTGAGTCCTGCTCAAGAGCGAAACCTTGAACAGGTGTGTCAGTGCCGAGTATTGGACCGAACCACGCTGATCTTGGATATTTTCGCTCAACGTGCTCGGACCCATGAAGGTAAGTTACAGGTGGAGCTAGCGCAATTGCGCCACATGTCGACGCGTCTTGTGCGTGGTTGGACTCACCTTGAGCGCCAAAAAGGCGGTATCGGTTTACGTGGTCCGGGTGAAACCCAGCTCGAAACCGATAGACGTTTGCTCAGGGGCCGCATTAAAAATATCAATAAACGCTTAGAGCGTGTTGATAAACAACGTGAGCAGAGTCGCCGCGCCCGTAAGCGTAGTGACATGCCAACAGTCTCATTAGTGGGTTATACCAACGCGGGCAAGTCAACGCTGTTTAATGCCTTAACCTCATCTGATGTTTATGCAGCCGACCAGCTATTTGCCACACTCGATCCCACATTGAGAAAGTTAGATCTGCCCGACGGTGCCGTGATTTTAGCGGATACTGTAGGTTTTATTCGCCATTTACCACACGATCTGGTTGCCGCGTTTAAGGCAACATTGCAGGAAACGCGTCAAGCGGAATTGCTGCTTCATATTGTTGATTGTGCTGATGAAAACATGGCGGATAACTTCGAGCAGGTGCAAAACGTGCTCGAAGATATCGATGCTGCCGAAGTGATGCAGTTGGTCGTTTGTAATAAAATCGACCTGCTTGAGGATGTCGCGCCGCGCATTGAATACGATGAACGTGGTAAGCCGGTACGCGTCTGGCTTTCGGCACAAAAACGTTTGGGATTTGATCTGCTCCTGAAGGCGATCACCGAGTTGATTGGTGAAGTTATTCATGAGTTTACACTTAAGATTCCAGCAACTGCTGGACATTATCTTGGCCAGTTTTATCGACTGGATGTGATACAGCAGAAAGAGTATGACGATCTGGGGAACTGTATTTTGTCTGTACGCTTATTGGAGGCCGATTGGCACCGATTAGCTAAGCAGAGTCAGGGTGAGTTGGAAACCTTTATCTTCGATCCGTCGACAGAAAAGGCTGTTTGTTAATAATCTAATTTATTTCATACACCTATGGAGTGCTAAATGGCTTGGAACGAGCCCGGTAACAAGGGTAATGACCCTTGGGGAAATAAAGGTGGTAACGACAAAGGACCACCGGACCTTGATGAGGTTTTTCGTAATCTTTCAAAACGCTTTGGCGGCAAAGGCAATGGCTCATCAGGCCAGAGCTTTAGTTCGTTCAGCTTAATCATCATTCTTGCCATCGCTTTTGTTGTTTGGGGACTCTCGGGTTTTTACACCATTAAAGAAGCTGAGCGTGGTGTTGCGCTGCGTTTTGGTCAGCACATTGGTGAGGTGGGACCTGGTCTGCATTGGAAGGCTACGTTTATCGACCAGATTTATCCCGTTGATGTGCAGTCTGTTCGCTCCATTCCTGCTTCTGGCAGCATGTTGACCTCAGATGAAAACGTCGTGAAGGTCGAGTTGGACGTACAGTATCGTATTTTAGATGCGTACTCTTATCTGTTCAGTGCCGTTGATGCGAATGCCAGCTTACGTGAAGCCACAGACAGTGCGCTGCGTTATGTCATTGGCCACAACAAGATGGACGATATTCTGACCACAGGTCGTGATGCTATTCGTCGCGATACTTGGAAAGAACTCGAGCGCATCATTGAGCCGTACAAATTAGGCTTAGCCATTGTTGACGTTAACTTTTTGCCAGCTCGTCCACCTGAAGAAGTGAAAGATGCTTTCGACGATGCGATTGCGGCGCAAGAAGACGAACAACGCTTTATCCGTGAAGCCGAAGCTTATGCCCGTGAAGTCGAGCCTAAAGCGCGCGGTGAAGTTGAGCGTATGGCGCAACAAGCGAATGCCTATAAAGAGCGTGAAATTCTTGAAGCTCGCGGTAAAGTGGCTCGTTTCGAGTTGCTGTTACCTGAGTACCAAGCGGCACCTGAAGTGACCCGCAAGCGTTTGTATCTCGATGCAATGCAGCAGGTGATGACAGATACCAACAAGGTGCTTATCGACGCCAAGAACAATGGCAATTTAATGTATTTGCCTTTAGACAAGTTAATGAAAGAGAAGCCTGTGACTACGCCAGAGGTTGAGCATAAGGCTCAGCAGAACGTCAATTCTTCATCTATGTCAACGACTCGCATTGGTGAGCCATTGAGTGGACGCCCTTCTCGCGAGGACCGTGCTCGCCAAGGGAGGGAGTAATCCATGGGTAGATTAGGTATTGTTCTGATTGCCATCGTATTAGGCATAGGTCTGTCATCTGTGATGGTCGTTAACGAAGGCGAGCGTGCGATTGTGGCGCGTTTCGGTGAAATCGTTAAAGACAACGTTGATGGCAAACCAGTGACCCGCGTTTTCGCCCCAGGCATACACTTTAAAGTGCCTGTGATCGATAAAGTGAAGTTACTCGATGCGCGTATCCAAACCTTAGATGGTGCGGCCGATCGTTTCGTCACCTCTGAGAAAAAAGATTTGATGGTCGACTCCTATGTGAAGTGGCGTATTTTAGACTTCGAAAAATACTACCTCTCCACTAACGGCGGGATTAAGTCGAATGCAGAGACCTTACTGCAACGTAAGATCAACAACGACTTACGTACCGAGTTTGGTCGTCGCACTATCAAGGAAATCGTTTCTGGTAAACGCGATGAGCTGCAAAATGATGCGTTAGAAAATGCTTCTGAAAGCGCTAAAGACCTAGGTATTGAAGTGGTTGACGTGCGCGTGAAGCAAATCAACCTACCCGCAAACGTGAGTAACAGTATTTACCAACGTATGCGTGCCGAGCGTCAAGCGGTTGCCAAAGAACATAGAGCACAGGGTAAAGAGCAGTCTGAAATCATTCGCGCCACGATTGATGCCAACGTGACCGTGAAGATTGCAGAAGCCGAGCGTAAAGCCTTAACCATCCGCGGTGAAGGTGATGCGCAAGCCGCGAAGATTTATTCTGACGCTTACAGTAAAGATCCTGAGTTTTTCAGCTTCTTACGTAGCTTAGATGCATACCGTGCGAGTTTCTCAGGTAACTCTGATGTGATGGTGTTAGAACCAGATAGCGAGTTCTTCAAATATATGAAGAGCACTTCACCTAAGAAGTAAGCAATCAGAAATGTATTGAAATGGGTCCTGAAAACAGGGCCCATTTTTTTATCTGCAGGAAAACGTAAAGTTGCAAAATGAGAGTTGGAGTTATATTAGCGATGCATGGATTATGCCGACCTCACAGACCATTTGCTCAAAAAGTATATCAAAACGATTAAAATCGCTTAATAGTTGTGCTTTTTTGTCCATTTTATAAAAAACACGCAATCTCCCTAACTTAGTTGAGTGTTTTCACTATGATCTGGTTCTAATTTTTGGCTATAATGAGCCCCGCCTCAAACTTCGATTTTTGCCCATGGTGATAACTAGGGGGCAGAAAGTCTTTGAAAAACAAAAATTCCAACACTCTCTGGAGATAAGTGGATGAGCAATGCGCCAGTCGATACCGGACGTCGCAGATTCCTGACCGCAGCAACCGCCGTAGTGGGTGGTGTTGGTGCCGTCGCTGTAGCGGTTCCTTTTATAAAGTCGTGGAATCCGAGTGCCAAAGCGAAAGCTGCAGGTGCGCCGGTTGAAGTAAATATTAGTAAAATTGAGCCGGGTCAGCTGATCCGTGTTGAATGGCGTGGTAAGCCTGTATGGGTTGTCCGCCGCACAGAAGCAGTGATTAATGAACTGCCAACACACGACGATAAGCTAAGAGATCCAGCGTCTGCAGAAATGCAACAACCTGAATATGCAACAAATCCTCTGCGTTCTATTAAGCCTGAGTATTTTATTGCTGTTGGTCTATGTACGCATCTAGGTTGTTCGCCAACGTATCTACCTGATACTTTTGGTGAGCAAGTAGAAGGCGTGACTTCTGGTTTCTTCTGCCCATGTCATGGTTCTAAGTTTGATATGGCAGGCCGTGTATTCCAAGGTGTACCAGCGCCGTTGAACCTAGTTGTCCCTCCACATCAATACGTTGATGACGGCAACGTTATTATCGGTGTCGATAAAGGAGTGGCGTAATGGTTAAGAATTTAATTAATTGGATTGATGCTCGCATCCCAATGACGGCGACTTATAATCGTCACGTTGGTCAATATGCGACGCCGACCAACTTCAACTTCTGGTATTTCTTTGGTTCTTTGGCCATGTTGGTGCTGGTTAACCAGTTGCTGACCGGTATCTGGCTAACAATGAACTATGTGCCGACTGCAGAAGGTGCGTTTGCCTCTATCGAATACATCATGCGTGATGTGGAGTATGGCTGGCTACTACGTTACATGCACTCAACGGGGGCTTCTGCCTTCTTCGTGGTGATCTACCTGCACATGTTCCGTGGACTGCTCTATGGTTCATACCAAAAGCCAAGAGAGCTACTGTGGTTGTTTGGTATGTTGATCTTCCTAGTACTGATGGCTGAAGCCTTTATGGGTTACTTGCTGCCATGGGGACAGATGTCTTACTGGGGAGCACAGGTTATTATCTCGCTGTTCGGTGCGATTCCTGTTATCGGTGACGACTTAACACTTTGGATCCGTGGTGATTTCGTGATCTCTGGCGCGACACTGAACCGTTTCTTCGCCCTACACGTTATCGCGCTACCTTTAGTCCTAGTGGTATTAGTGTTCTTACACTTAATCGCTCTGCACGAAGTGGGTTCGAACAACCCTGATGGTATCGAGATTAAGAAGAACAAGGATGAGAATGGCTGGCCAGTTGACGGTATCCCATTCCACCCATACTACACAGTGAAAGATATCATGGGCGTCGCTGGCTTCCTGATTGTCTTCTGCTACGTGTTGTTCTTTATGCCTGAAGGTGGTGGATACTTCCTGGAGAAGCCAAACTTTGAAGCGGCTAACCCAATGAAGACCCCTGAGCATATCGCTCCTGTTTGGTACTTCACGCCTTTCTACGCCATCTTACGTGCTGTTCCCGATAAATTGGGCGGTGTGGTAATGATGGGTCTGTCGATTGCAGTACTGTTCGTGTTGCCTTGGTTAGACCGTTGTAAAGTGAAGTCAATTCGCTACCGCAGCACGCTGCACAAGTTGAACATCGCTCAGTTCGCTGTATCGTTCATCGTCTTAGGTTACTTAGGCGCTGTACCTGCAACACCAGAGCTGACTATTGTTGCACGTATCTTCACTGTGACGTATTTCGGCTACTTCTTATTACTGTGGCTATACAGTAAGAATGAGAAAACTAAGCCTGTACCAGAGAGGTTGACCCACTAATGAAAAAATTACTGATTGCATTAGTTACATTGATCCCGACGCTGGCAATGGCCGCGAGTGGACACAATGTACATTTAGAAAAAGCCAATGTTGATCTGCATGATAAGGCTTCTTTAGAGCGTGGTCTGGATATGTTCCAACACTATTGCTCTGGTTGTCACAGCACTCAGTATCAACGCTATGAGCGTGTGGCGAACGATATCGGTATTTCTGCCGATGATATGCGTAGCAAGTATATGTTTACCGATGCCAAAATCGGTGAGCTGATGCAAAACGCGATTCCACACAAAGATGCGGCTAAGTGGTTCGGTGCAACTCCACCAGACTTAACCTTAGTAGCACGTGTTCGTGGCGAAGATTGGGTGTATTCATACCTCAAAGGCTTCTACAAAGACCCAAGCCGTCCATTCGGCGTAAACAACACTGTCTTCCCATCTGTGGGCATGCCACACGTTCTTGAAGAACTGCAAGGCACTCCTGTTAAGCAAGAAGATGGCACTATTGTGGTCTCTGGTGGTAAGTTAAATGCAGAAGAGTACGACCAAGCAGTTCGTGATATCACTGGCTTCTTAGTCTATTCGGCTGAACCTGTTAAGTTAGAGCGTAAAGCGCTAGGTTGGTGGGTACTTGGATTCCTGTTTATTTTCTTTATTGTGGCCTACCTCTTGAAGAAAGAGTACTGGAAAGATGTACACTAGGCACCAATAAAGGTTAGAATATATTATCCGCATATTATAAACGGGGGGCTTTGCCCCTCGTTTGTTTTTGCTTTTTTATTTCGACTTGGAGGGTATCAATGGCTGTTGCTGCCAATAAACGCTCTGTCATGACCCTGTTTTCAGGCGCCGACGATCTCTATAGCCATCAAGTCCGTATCGTGTTAGCTGAGAAAGGGGTTACTGTTGATGTTTTACAGGTCGACCCAAACGAAATGCCTGAAGATTTACTTGAAGTAAATCCTTATAACTCAGTGCCAACCTTGTTAGATCGTGAGCTCGTTCTGTATGAATCACGTATCATCATGGAATACTTGGATGAGCGTTTCCCTCATCCACCGTTGATGCCTGTTTACCCAGTATCTCGCGGCCAAAGCCGTTTGATGATGCACCGCATCGATACTGACTGGTACTCACTCGTTGACCGTATTCGCAAAGGCGATCGCGCTGAAGCGGCCCGTAAAGAACTGACTGAAAGTTTACTTTCAATCGCACCAGTATTTGGTGAAATGCCTTACTTTATGAGCGAAGAATTCGGTTTAGCGGATTGCTACCTCGGCCCATTATTATGGCGTTTACCTGTATTAGGTATCGAGTTAGACAGCCGCGTAGCGAAAGACATCAAAGCCTACATGACACGTATTTTCGAGCGTGAATCATTTAAAGCTTCGTTGACTGAAGCTGAACGCGAAATGCGCATGGGAATGTAATGAAAGCGTTGACTCCAAATCGTCCTTATTTACTCAGGGCTTACTACGATTGGTTGATGGACAACCAATTAACGCCTCACGTTGTCGTGGATGCCTTTGTGAAAGGCACCCAAGTACCACAGCAGTACGTGAAGGATGGCCAGATCGTATTAAATATCGCGGCCAGCGCGGTGGGCAATTTGCAAATTGGTAATGAATTTGTGGAGTTCAATGCGCGTTTCGGTGGTGTACCTCAACAGGTATTATTGCCAATGGCCTCGATTGTGGCCATTTACGCCCGTGAAAATGGTGCAGGGACTGTCTTCGATATTGAAGACGCGTACTTAGTCGAAGAGGAAGCCGAATCGACTTTGTCTGTTATCGAGACAAACGAGAAGCCAACCGAACCTACGGATGAGCCTCCTAAACGTCGCAGTCATTTAACCTTAGTTAAATAGGTTAATTACGCCCTGTTCTATACTCTTGAAAGCCAGTCTGTTGACTGGCTTTTTTATTGGATAAAGGTTTAATCCGCGCAAAGGCCTGTGATAGCATTTGCGCCGCATTTCAGCCGTGGAATGCATCGACTTACCATTTGAGCCAATGGATTTTGTATGTTGCTAATGATCGACAATTACGACTCTTTCACCTTTAACTTAGTGCAGTATTTTCAGCAGTTAGGGCAAGAGATCGTGGTTAAACGCAATGATGAAATCAGCTTAGCGGAAATCGAGGCGCTGGCACCGAGCCATTTAGTTATCTCTCCCGGGCCTTGTTCGCCCAATGAAGCGGGGATTTCCCTCGTGGCGATTGAGCATTTTGCTACGCGTTTACCTATCCTAGGTGTGTGTTTAGGGCATCAAGCCATGGCGCAGGTGTTTGGTGCTAAGGTTGTGCGAGCGCAACGAGTGATGCATGGCAAAGTCAGTGCGATTGGCCATACAGGCGAGCGCTTATTCAAAGGGTTAAATCAACCATTAACTGTAACACGCTACCATTCATTGTTGGTCGATGCTGTCCCTGAGGGATTTGTGTTAGATGCTTGGTTTGACGACCCAACCCATGGGCGCGAAATTATGGCCATGAGCCATAAGCAGCTGCCACTCTTTGGTGTGCAATTTCACCCCGAGTCAATTTTGACCGAGCAAGGCCATGAATTGTTGGCAAACTTCTTGTCGCAATCGGCTTTGGCTTAATCGAAAAGATCCATTCAGTTCTAGGGCGTGTTTACGTTTCAGGGTTATTTTTGCAGCTATGTGGCGTGCGTTTATGCAAGGCAAAGTCCGTGTAGTGTAGTTATTCTACATAAACGGACGATAACGCGGCAGAAACGCCCGCCAAACGCTGCCCGAAGGGTTTGTCTGGCAAGCCCTTGCTCTTACTTGCGGTAATTAGAGCAGCTCGTCATTTGAGTAGAATAACTACATATCATTCCTCGTTTCGCGAGCACGAGCTTGCCTGAGCGAACAAAATTTAATTTCGAAACGTCAACACGCCCTAAGCTTTGTTACAAGATTTCTCCTCCTTTTAAGCAAACATGTCGCCTAAGTGTGATATAAATGCCGCCAAACTACGTCTAGCTGCGAGCGTTGTGGGGATAGTCCGCTGCGTTTGCAGGATTGCGATAACAATAAAAGGAAGGACGAATGAACAGCGTAATGCGAAATTTGGGTTTAAGTGCGTTAGCCGTTGCGGTATTGACGAGTTGCGCCGCAACCTCAACTGAAACGGCGACTCCCGCGACCACACCACAGGCTTATCAAGTCCCTTTAGCTCAGCCTCCCCAAGTTTCACAACCCCTTACGCTGAATCAAATTATGGCGAACCCCGATTGGATGGGGATTTTCGCTAAGGAAGCCTACTGGAGCGATGACAGCCAGAGCGTTTTCTTCGCCCGCCAACCTAGCGCATCGCCGCTACGCAATTATTATCAGCAGGGTATTAATGACAGCCGCGCCGTTGAACTGGCCATAGATAAACTACACGCGGCGGACCAACAGTTTGGTGTGTTAGACAGTGCTAAGGCCAATAAGGCGTATCTCTACCAAGGCAATATTTTTGTTAAGCATTTAAGCTCTGGCAAAATCACCCAGCTTACCCGTCAGCGCACTGCCATCAGTGGCCTGCGTTACCTGAACAATGGCGATATCGCCTATTGGCAAGGGGATAATGTTTTCCAAATCCATCAAGACAGTGGATTAGTGGAGCAGCTGGCTGAAATCAAAATGGCGAAAGCACCCGAGGGCGTGAAAGAGCCAAGCAGCTACTTAGCCAAGCAGCAGCACAGACTTATTCAATATGTGGCGTTGCAGCAAGAAAATGCCAAAGCCAAAGAACAGTTTAAGAACGATCTGCAAAAGAGCGATCCAACCCTCGCCGCTAACACTTGGTATCTAGGGGATGCCGAGGTGGTATCTGAGCTAAGTTTGTCGCCAGACGGGCGTTATTTGTTTGTGGCCCTAACCGATAAAAATTACACCGGCAGCAGTGAACACGACATCATGCCAAACTACCTCGGTAGTGAAGGCTATATCGATCCTGTGCCAGTCCGCGCCCGTGTTGCAGAAGATACGCCGCCTGGCCAACGCTTTGTGGTACTCGATCTCAATGAGCATAAACAGATTGATGTGACTATCGAAGGTTTAACCGGCTTCGATGAGGACGTTTTAGCTAAGGTTAAGAGTGAAAATGCTAAGGCAAAAGGTGAATCGTATCAAAGTACTAAGGCTCCCCGTAAAATCCAGCTGATGCAGGATTGGGGCTGGACTCAAAGCGCGATTCAATGGCATGAGTCTGAGGACAAGCTGGCGGTGATGGTCGAAGCGACCGATAACAAAGACCGCTGGATTGCCAGCGTCGATCTGGCAAAGGGTAAGTTTATCACCGAGCATCGCCTGCATGATGATGCCTGGGTGAAC
This sequence comes from Shewanella seohaensis, assembly GCF_025449215.1. Lineage (NCBI taxonomy): Bacteria > Pseudomonadati > Pseudomonadota > Gammaproteobacteria > Alteromonadales > Shewanellaceae > Shewanella > Shewanella seohaensis. Next base: position 4,558,732 of record NZ_CP104900.1, on the reverse strand, counting down.
TACGACTATAACCAATTCGGCTGGTTACCAGGAACAGACACCCTGTACTATCTCTCTGAAGAAACAGGTTATTCCCAGCTTTATATCAAAGCCCGCGGCGAAAAGCCCCGCACTTTGACTCAAGGTAAGTTTGTGGTGAGCGATATTACTCTCTCGCCCGATGCAAACTACATCTACTACAAGGCTAACCAAAGTCACCCAGGTATTTACAACGTTCATCGTGTGAATATCGCCTCGGGCAAAAATGAGCAATTAACCCAGTGGGACGGTAACTTAGATTACAGCTTAAGCCCCGATGGCACTAAGTTGCTGCTGAATGCCTCTCGCCGTACTCAGCCGAATGAGCTGTATGTTCAACCTATTGGCGGTGAGTTAAAACAACTCACGTCATACACCAGCGATGCTTTTAAGCAATATCCATGGCAAGCGCCCGAAGTGGTCGCCGTACCTTCTAACCATGGTGCTGGCCAAGTGTATGCGCGGGTTTATTTGCCGCAGGGTTACGACAAATCCCGCGCCGAGAAATACCCCGCCGTTATCTTTAACCATGGTGCGGGCTACTTACAGAATGCCGATTATGGTTTCAGTGGTTACTTCCGTGAGTTTATGTTCCACAACCTACTGACTCAACAAGGTTATGTGGTGATGGACATGGATTACCGTGGTTCGAAAGGCTATGGCCGCGACTGGCGCACGGCGATTTATCGCAACATGGGTCACCCTGAAGTTGAAGACATAAAAGACGGCGTGACTTGGATGGGCCAAAATGCCAACGTGGATATTAAGCGCGTTGGTACTTATGGCGGTTCTTACGGCGGCTTCTTAACCTTTATGTCCTTGTTTACTGAGCCGGAATTATTCCAAGCAGGTGCAGCACTGCGCCCTGTGGCGGATTGGGCGCATTACAACGCGCCATACACCTCCAACATTTTAAACACACCGGATGTTGACCCTATCGCCTATGAGCGTAGCTCGCCTATCGAGCATGCCCAAGGTCTGACTAAGCCGCTACTGATCATGAGTGGCGTGATGGATGACAACGTGTTCTTCCAAGATAGCGTGCGCATGGTGCAGCACCTTATCGAGCTGGAAAAACCGATGTTCGAAACGGCTATTTATCCGGTTGAGCCCCATGGTTTCCGTCAGCCATCGAGCTGGTTGGACGAATATCGCCGTATTTATAAGCTCTTTGAACAAGAGCTTAAGTAAATCTCGTGACAATATGAAGGCCTCAATATGAGGCCTTTTTGTTGTGTGGATTTCAGCGTCTGTGAATCCAATCTGGACTGTAAAATAGTAAGCGGTTTGCTTATTGCCAAGATTTAACCTATATGCTGAAATTGTCATGTTTTTAACGATTTTAGCGTATGCGCGCCACTTAGCACGGGCGAGATAGGAAAGATAAACTGTGGCGATATCGGTAGCGGGCGGCGTTAGACCCGGCAAAATTATAGAGATAGAGCATAGGCTCTATCAGCAACTTATTCTCGGTAAGCAAAAGGCCGGCCCTACCTTATTGGATGATTTAGACCGAGAGCTTGAAGCCGATGCCAATAAGCTCGATGTCGAGCGAGAGGCGATTCTGTCGCGGCTACTCAAACAAATTCAGGCCCGTGAAGTCTTTGAGGCCATCTCAAATCAACTCACCGAAACAGTCAATAATGCCATTGAGCATCAACTGGCATCCCCAGAGTTAGTGCTGGCTAAGTCGGAGATTAACGAGTCACAGATCCTGTTGCTCGAGCTTTTGCTGGCCAAAAACCTAGATGCGACGCGGTTAAGACCTTTAATCAGTAATTTGAGCTGGTTATGCCGCGATTTAACCAATATGGTCAATAGCCCGGCATTTCGGGCACGGCGTCCGCAAAGTTCAGATGTGCGCGTCACTGATATCAAATTAGTGATGAATTACATTGGCATCGAAAACCTGCGCACCATTATTCCTTATTTTTGCCTACGTAATTGGCTGCCCAGTGGCAACGCTAAGTTACTCTGGACCACCCGCAAGCTGTGGCGCTATAGCATCGTCAGCGGAATAGCAGCGAATGCGTTAGCGCAGCTTCATAATACTGACTCAGCCTTAGTTTATAGTGGTGCATTAATGAATCAGTTAGGCACGTCGGTTGTGCTTAGCTTGAGTGCGCGTTTATTTGATAAAACTTGGGGCAATTGGATCCGTGAGGCCAGCTCGAGTCGCGATAAAGAAGTGTACGATGCGGTGATTGCCACTGAGTTTCCGGCCAATGCGGTATTTGAGCAAGTGCTGGCTCACGGGCACAAACTCAATTGGCAGTTGTTAGAGTTACTGAAATTTGAGCATAGCCCCTTAACCCTGTTGTTAAAGGAACTAGACCAAACCTTAACTTACCGCGAACTCTCGATGCCTGCCGCTATAGTGGCACGGGCGAATTGTTATGCTAAGGTGCTGTTGCTCGAGGAGATGCGCCAAATCGAGCCGCAGGAAAAACGCTTAATGTTCGATTATTACGAGTTGAGCGAACAGGAAGTGCTGCGCCTAAAAGCACAGAATTATCGGAAGTTGGATCTGCTGTGATCTGCACGCCGTCCCCATCGGTGTCCTATTGCGGCACTGATGTGGAGGACGGGAAATGCCAAGCTGGCAAGCATCTGTATTAAATACTATTTTATCCTATGTGGCACGGCCATCCATTAGCCGCGGTAAGGCTAAACTCCCCCTAAATCAAGTGCGACAACGCTTATTAGAACTGGATAAGCGCTGGTTGCCGTGGCCTGAAAAACTCGTTACGGCCTCGATTCCCTTACAACATTCCACGCTGTTGCATTATGTGCTGCTGAATGACACGCCGCGTTTGGGCAATCTGTTTTACATTCGTGGCGGCGGATTTTGTTTTAAAACTCCCCATGCCCACGCGAGACTGGTGGCCGATATCAGTGAGCGTTGTCGCCTCGATACGTTTATCCCAGATTATCGTTTAGCGCCGGAGCATCCGTATCCCGCGCCCTGTGACGATGTGCTCGAGGCTTACCTGCACTTAATTGAGTTGAAAGGCAGCGATAATCTGGTGTTGATGGGCGATTCTGCCGGCGGTAATTTAGCCTTGAGTCTGTTGCTCGAACTGAAAAAGCGCCATCTGCCCATGCCTAAAGCCTGTGTATTGTTGTCACCCGCGCTCGATTTAGCCATTACCGGCGATACCGAGCTGATTTTAGGGGCGGATGATCCGTTCTTTACCATTGAGTCGCTTTTGCGGCTGCGCGGTGCTTATCTTGCTGGGGCGGATCCTATGTCTGAACGGGTTTCGCCTTTGCAGGGGAACTTGGCTGACTTGCCACCACTCTTAGTGATTGCCGGTACGCGCGAGTTGCTTTTACAGGACTCAGAACGACTGGTTATGCAAATTAAGGCCTGTGGTGGCACGGTAGAATCGCGTTTTTATCACAACATGCCCCATGTTTTTCCCCTGTTCCATCTGTTGCCAGAAGCGATTGAGGCGAGGGAGCAAATTGCAGATTTTGTGCTTTCACAGCTGATTCGTTAAAATTGTGTAGTTATTCATATTCAGTGAATAGCTAGCAAAAATAGGGGTAAATAACTTTTTTTCTGACTAAATATGCTAAAGGCCTCTGGCGTAAACGCTTGTATAGTTCTTAAACTACAATCTTTATGCACTTTGACCCAAAGCATGGCGAATGTTGTTTGTGAAAAACTGGTATTTTGATCACAATTTCGCTAATAATGGCTATTAATAGACACAAGCATACCCTGTATCACTAACTCAAGATAAAGATACGTTGGGGACTCAGACGGCTCCCGAGGCCGTTACATTTAAACAAAGGATGAAGAAGAATGAGCGTTGATATGAAGTTGAATCGTGCCCAGTTTGATGCGGTTATGGTGCCTAACTATGCGCCTGCTGCCGTGATCCCTGTACGTGGCGAAGGAAGCCGAGTATGGGATCAAGAGGGTAACGAGTTTATCGATTTTGCCGGTGGTATCGCGGTAAATTGCTTAGGTCACTGTCATCCCGCCTTAGTGAATGCCTTAAAAACGCAAGGCGAAAAATTATGGCACCTGTCTAACGTGATGACCAACGAGCCAGCGCTTGAGCTTGCAACTAAGTTGGTTAACAGCACGTTTGCTGAGCGTGTGTATTTTGCTAACTCTGGTGCCGAAGCCAACGAAGCGGCACTGAAATTAGCCCGTCGTTACGCCTTAGAAAAATTCGGCGTAGAGAAAGATGAAATCATCGCCTTCGATAAAGCCTTCCACGGTCGTACTTTCTTCACCGTGAGCGTTGGCGGTCAAGCGGCCTATTCAGATGGTTTTGGTCCAAAACCACAAAGCATCACCCACTTACCTTATAACGATGTTGCGGTATTAGAAGCGGCCGTGTCGGATAAAACCTGCGCCATTATGCTTGAGCCACTGCAGGGTGAGGGTGGTATTATCGATGCCGATCCTGCATTCTTAAAAGCGGTTCGCGAACTGGCCAACAAGCACAACGCACTGGTGATTTTCGACGAAGTACAAACTGGTGTCGGCCGTACTGGTGAACTCTACGCTTACATGGGCACCGACATAGTGCCGGATATCCTGACCACTGCTAAAGCGCTGGGCGGCGGTTTCCCTATCGCTGCTATGCTGACTACCGCTGAAATTGCTGAGCACCTGAAAGTGGGTACTCACGGTTCAACCTACGGTGGTAACCCATTAGCTTGTGCTATCGGTAACGCGGTATTAGACGTGGTTAACACACCAGAAGTCTTGAATGGTGTGAAACATCGCGAGCAGTTATTACGCGATGGTCTGAACAAAATTAATGAAAAATATCATGTTTTCTCTGAAATTCGCGGTAAAGGCTTGCTGTTAGGGGCGGTTCTAAACGAACAGTACCAAGGTCGTTCACGTGACTTTTTAGTAGCGTCTGTTGCTGAAGGCTTAATGAGCCTGATGGCGGGTGCTAACGTGGTACGTTTTGCTCCTTCACTGGTGATCCCTGAGGCAGATATTGCAGAAGGCCTAGCACGTTTTGAGCGTGCTGTGGCGAGCATCGCTGCTGCCTAAGCGACCAAAGGAGTGCTGAATCTTATTCGCACTCCTTTTTTGTCAGGGAATACTTGCGTGCATCCATCCTGTCTTTTTCAAGATAGGCGCCTTGTTGCACAGCAAGCTTAAGTGAGGAGACACTAAGATGTTAATCATACGTCCTATTCAGGCAGGCGATTTTGAATCTCTATATCAAATCGCCGAAGAATCTGGCCATGGCTTTACCTCATTGCCAGTCAATGCCGATTTGCTTAGGCATAAAATTGCCCGCGCAGAAGCCTCATTCGTTAAGGTGATTGATAAGCCCTTCGATGAAGGCTATTTGATGGTGCTCGAGAATACCGCGACCCGTGAAGTGGTCGGTACCTGTGCCATTGAAGCCGCCGTGGGTATGGAAGATGCCTTCTACCACTATCGCCTCGGGACAGAGGTCTATCATTCTGAGCAAATCGAAGTTCGCAACGAGGTGGAAACCTTAACCCTGTGCCACGATTACACTGGCGCCGCCGAACTTTGTACCCTGTTTTTGCGTGAGGGTTATCGCAAAGGGAACAATGGCCGGATGTTGTCCCGCAGTCGTTTTCTGTTTTTGGCACAACACGCTAAACGCTTTGGTGAGACAGTGATTGCCGAAATGCGTGGCGTGAGTGATTCCGATGGCAATTCTCCCTTCTACTGCTGGTTGCAGAAAAACTTCTTAGGCATTGATTTTATTCAGGCAGATTACTTGTCGGGTCTAGGCAAAAAAGCCTTTATGGCGGAGATGATGCCCCGCAACCCTGTGTATGTTTGCCTGCTGCCCGAAGAAGCGCAAAAAGTGATTGGCGAAGTACACACCAATACGCGTCCGGCCCTAAGTTTGTTGCAGGCGGAAGGCTTTAGATGCCGTGGTTATGTGGATATTTTCGATGGCGGTCCAACGGTGGAGTGCCGTCTCACGGATATCCGCGCCGTGCGAGAGAGCCGTCTGCTGACCGTAGATATTGGTGAAATGCCTGAATCCGATAAGCAATTTATTGTCTCTAACACTCAATTAGCCAATTACCGTGCGACCTCCGCTTGTCTTGCTGTCGATGACAAAACTGAGCAGGTGGTAATTAGTCCAGAACTCGCCGAGGGTTTGTTACTCGCAAAAGGCGATCAAATCCGTATTTTGGCAATGTAGGAATAGCAAATGACACATTTTATTAAAGGCCAGTGGCAAGCTGGCAAGGGTCATGATGTGACCTCTAGCAACCCAGCAAATAGCGAAATCATTTGGCGCGGCCAAACGGCAACGGCTGAGCAAGTCAACGCCGCCGTCGATGCCGCCCGTGAAGCTCAGTTCGATTGGTTTATGTTAGGTTTTGATGCGCGTTTAAAGATAGTCGAAGCCTATCGCAGCCAACTTGAAGCGAACAAAGCCGAATTAGCCGAAACGATCGCTCAAGAAACCGGTAAACCTCAATGGGAAACGGCAACTGAAGTCGCTGCCATGATTGGTAAGATTGGCCTGTCGGCCACAGCTTACAACAAGCGTACCGGCACTGAGGCCAATGACACGCCAGCAGGGCGTGCGGTACTGCGCCATAAGCCGCACGGTGTGGTTGCTGTGTTTGGGCCTTATAACTTCCCTGGACATTTACCCAATGGTCATATAGTGCCAGCGCTGCTTGCGGGCAATACCGTGGTGTTTAAGCCCTCAGAATTAACCCCAAAAGTGGCCGAGTTAATGGTCTCTCTGTGGGAAAAAGCGGGTCTGCCCGCGGGCGTTATCAATTTAGTGCAAGGTGAAGTCGATACGGGTAAGGCGCTGGCGTCGCACCCACAACTTGACGGCTTATTCTTTACCGGCAGCTCTCGCACCGGTCACCTGTTGCATCAGCAATATGCGGGTCATCCGGGTAAGATCCTCGCCTTAGAAATGGGCGGTAATAACCCGCTGATTATTAAAGGCGTCGCCGATATTAAAGCGGCAGTGCACGATATTCTGCAATCGGCTTATATATCTTCTGGCCAGCGTTGTACCTGTGCCCGCAGGCTTTATGTTGAGCAAGGCGAGCAGGGCGATGCCTTAGTCGCCAAGCTGGTTGAAGCGGTGAAGCAGATTAAAGTCGGTCCTTGGAACGCGCAGCCACAGCCATTTATGGGCTCAATGATTTCCGAAGGCGCAGCGAAAGGTATGGTCGCGGCGCAGGCTAACTTGCAGAGCTTAGGCGGCGTGTCGCTGGTTGAACTCACTCATTTGCAGGCGGGAACGGGTTTAGTCTCACCCGGGCTTATCGATGTGACTGCGGTGAGCGAGTTACCCGATGAGGAATACTTCGGGCCATTGCTGCAATTAGTGCGCTACAGCGATTTTGACCAGGCGATTAAGCTTGCTAACCAAACCCGTTATGGCTTATCCGCAGGTATCTTGGCCGATAGCCGTGAGGATTATGAGTATTTCCTCGCCCGCATTCGTGCGGGGATTGTGAACTGGAACAAGCAGATCACTGGTGCTTCGGGTGCTGCGCCCTTTGGTGGCGTAGGCGCTTCGGGTAACCACAGGGCGAGTGCATTTTATGCCGCCGATTACTGTGCGTATCCCGTTGCCTCCGTTGAGGCGGATGTGGTGAGCCTACCCGCAAGTTTAAGTCCAGGGTTAAGTTTAGAGTGACATCATTGAGGAAGAACCTAGGTTCTTCCTTTTTCATCACAAGCAGTAACGTTACTTGGGCTGCTACTGAGCGCCGTTGTGCAGCAAGTGGCTAGGGTCGTTACATTGAGTGCGAGCGGCAAAACAATACGCACTATAGTCGCAGCACAATAAAAGGAGTTTTTATGCACACAGATATCAATGCGTTATTTGCCGCCCTTTGGCAAGACTATATTAAAATGACCCCATCTGCGGCCAAGGTGCACGAGCTACTCGGTCACGGTAAGCCGATTATCAACGACCATATCGCCCTGCGTACTTTTAACATCGCTAAGGTGAATTTAGCCGTATTGGCCGAGCACTTTACCTCTTTAGGTTATGTGGCTTGTGGTGATTATAAGTTTGAACAGAAAAAGCTGGTGGCTAAGCATTTTGAGCACCCAGATGCGACTCAACCTAAGGTGTTTATTTCTGAGTTATTGGTGGAAGAATTTAGTCCATCACTGCAAAGCACTATCCAAGGCTTAATTGCCCAAGTGGATGAGCAAGCAACTAAAGCGGATAACTTTATCTATTCGGGTCGCCATTGGTCACTGGATGCTAAGACCTATGAGACGCTGCTCGAAGAGAGTGAATATGCGGCTTGGGTGGCGGCCTTTGGTTACCGCGCCAACCATTTTACAGTCTCTATCAATCACCTCGAGGGCTTCGATACATTAGAGTCTGTGAATGAGGCGCTAAAGCAAGCGGGCTTTGTGCTCAATAGTTCAGGTGGCGAAATCAAAGGTTCGCCAGAGGTGTTACTGGAACAGTCATCGACCATGGCCGATAAAATCGCCGTAGAATTTAGCGATGCAACAGTTGAGATCCCAAGCTGCTTCTATGAATTTGCCCTGCGTTACCCCAAGGCGAATGGCGAGCTGTACACTGGATTCGTGGCCGCATCAGCCGATAAGATTTTTGAGAGCACCAACGCGAAAAAGCCTAATGAATTAAGGCGGTTGCTGACTTATCTTAAACAAAAACGCCATCGTTCGATGGCGTTTTTTATTGTCATCCCAAAACCACCGCCTCTGGCGGTGGTGATTGTCCCTTAAGGCTATAGCCTGAATAACGCCCATGTTAAAAGAGACCTTCTTATTCACCACAAGTAAGAGGAAACGAGAAACATGGGCGATTACAGAAGTTCATCACATGTTTACTGGCGTTGTAAATATCATATCGTTTGGACGCCTAAGTACAGATTCAAAATTCTAAAAGGTAACCTTGGTAAAGAGCTCTACAGGTCGATTTATATTCTATGCAATATGAAAAGTTGTGAGGTCTTAGAATTAAACGTCCAGATAGATCATGTGCATCTAGTCGTGATAATTCCGCCAAAGTTGTCAGTATCCACATTAATGGGGATATTGAAGGGTAGGAGCGCAATAAGGCTTTTTAACAAATTCCCTCATGTTCGCAAGAAGTTATGGGGAAATAGCTTTTGGGCGAGGGGTTATTTTGTTGATACGGTAGGCGTAAATGAGGAAATCATAAGACGCTATGTTCGCCATCAAGATAAGCAAGATCTAGAGCATGATGCTCAATTGTCGCTACAGATGAAGTAGGTGTAAGGAAATAGCCCCTTCCAGGGGCAAATCAAAGCCGCCTTCTAAGAAGGCGGATTCTTTACTGGCGGCTCTAGAGCAACACTCAGAGCAAATAGTTGGCTCGCTAAGCACTCGTTAGCTAAGCACTCATTAGCCAAAGACTAGTTCAATACTGAGGCCAGATAAGTGGCTGCTGTGCTTAAACTTAAGCTCAATGCCATATTGCTCGGCAATCTCTTTCACTATCGATAACCCTAGGCCATGGCCCATAACGGATTCATCGAGGCGTGTGCCCCTTTGGGTGAGTTTATCGAGTTCGTCGTCTGCAACGCCTGGGCCATCATCATCTATGCTAAGGCAGAGTTTGTTTTGCGTTTTCCACAGTTTGACCGCGACTTGGCTGCCCGCCCATTTAAAGGCGTTATCTAGCAGATTCCCTAAGAGCTCCATACCATCTTCCCTATGGATGGGCAGGCGCTGGATACTGGGGTCGAGTTCAAAGTCGCAATTGATGCTTTTGCTTCTATGCACTTTGTTGAGGGTATTGGCAAGGCTGTGGAGATCCCTCGGCACGACTAGCTGGGCGGCAGGTAACATATCGCCGGTGATCCGCGCCGCCGCAAGTTTACGCTCGACCATTTTATGGATAGCGTCGAGTTGCTGTTGCAGCGCCATGGCGGTATCGGGATCTTTAAGCCCCAAGGCTTCAACCTGTTGTTGCATCACCGCCAGTGGGGTTTTTAGCCCATGGCTTAAGTTGCCTAAGTTATTGCGACTACGCTCAATTTGCTTGGCGGTGTATTCCAATAATTCGTTGTAGGTCTTCGCCAGCGGTTGCACTTCGGGCGGAATGTTATTCAGCTCTAAGGCGTTAATCTCGCCTTCCTGCAGGCGGGAGAGCGCGTGCTGGATCTGTTTTACCGGTTTAAAGGATTGACGCAGGAGCAAGAAGATCCCCGCGATCATGGCTACTAACATGGCGAGGTTAATCCCAAGCTTAGTGCCATAGACCTCACTAAACACGCGCCGGCCGATACTCAAATCCTGCGCTACCGTTAGGGTGGCGGTGACATTGGCGCTGCTGGAGTTTAGCCCTAGGGATAATAGCTGCATATCATTGTTTTTCGGCCCTTTTGCCTGCCAAACACGGGTCTGGTTTGGCGCTAAAGGTTCGATATCGAGCTGCATGTCCCACAGGGAGCGGGAACGGATCACTTCATTGGGCAGGTTGAGCTGGAAATAACGCCCCGAATAGGCGGGGCGGTAGAAGCTCGACAGTTGGCTCTGATCGATATTGATCTCCCCATTATTGATATGGGTCGCCAACATGATGTGCTCAAGATCTTCTTCTAAGCGGTTGATAATGGAGTCGTGAAACGCTTGGCGCAGCATGGACTCAAACAATATGAGTCCAATCACTGTGCCTAACACTAATAAGCTCGTTAACCATAAACTGAGCTTAGTGCGAATGGAGATCATGCAGTCAGGCCGTGGAAGATATAACCTTGGCCGCGGCGGGTTTCAATCGCGGTTTTGCCGAGTTTTTTACGCAGATGAGTCACGTAAACTTCAACCACGTTACTCTCTTTCTCATCGTCAAACTGATAGAGCTTGTCCGTCAGTTGTGCCTTAGATAACAGCTTCTTAGGCGACATGAGGAAGATTTTTAACAGCCTGAACTCCATGGCGGTCAACTCATATAAATGTTCGCCAACGCTCACCGTCTGCTCGGCTTCATCTAAGGTGACGCCACCATAGCTCAACTGTTTGCTGGGATTATTTAATCGGCCGTGCGCGCGGTGGATAAGTGCTTGGATACGCGCCAGTAATTCCTGTGCATGGAAGGGTTTACCTAAATAATCATCGGCGCCAGCATTAAAGCCTTCGACCTTTTCATGCCATTGGCTGCGGGCCGTTAGCATGATAACCGGTGTGCTAATGCCTTGATTACGCCAGCCTTCGAGCAATTCCAGTCCATTGCCGTCGGGGAGGCCAATATCTAAGATCACGCAGTCGTATTGGGTTTCTTTAACGAGGTAATCGGCTTCAACTGCTTTGTCAGTAATATCGGTAACGTAGCCAGCCTGTTTGAGTTGCTTCTCCAGTTCGGAGACCAACATCGGATTATCTTCAACGAGTAGCAGTTTCATGTTTTCGACATTCGCTCGGTAGTGCGGTGGAGTGTTCGAGTTGACCATTGGTGGCATCAATACTCAGATTCACTATTTGGCCGCGTTGCACTTTGATTTGTAAATCATAGCGCCATTTATGATCTTCTTGATAGAGATGGGCGTCAATTAGTTCGCCTTGGCAAAATTGATTCACCACGGCAAGGGTGCCATTGAGTGATAAAATTTGCCCGGAATTGACTAAAGCCTTGGCTTGATAATGTTCTAATTCAATCGGTTCGGCGTGAATTATTGTTGGATGCACCAGCGTAAACAGACTGAAAAAACAGATAAAAAACAGCCGTTTCATTTATGCTCCCCAATAAAAAATGGCCTAGATTTTATGCTAGGCCACTTTAATGAAACAGGCTTAAATCAAGCTGAAGTCTATCTTAACGGGTGCCATAAACCACGATAGTTTTGCCGTGGGCTTGGATCAAGTTCTGCTCTTCAAGCATCTTGAGGATACGACCCACAGTTTCGCGTGAACAGCCAACGATCTGACCAATTTCTTGGCGAGTGATCTTGATCTGCATACCATCAGGGTGAGTCATGGCATCGGGTTGCTTCGCTAGGTGCAGTAGTGTCTGCGCGATGCGACCAGCAACGTCTAGGAATGCTAAATCACCTACTTTCTGGCTGGTGCTTTGCAGACGGTAAGCCATCTGAGAAGAGAGCTTCATCAGGATCTCAGGGTTTACCTGGATCAGCTGCTTAAATTTCTTGTAAGAGATCTCGGCAATTTCACAGGCTTGTTTCGCGCGAACCCAAGCGGTACGCTCAGCTTGCTCTTCGAACAATCCTAATTCACCGATGAAGTCACCTTGGTTTAGGTAAGAGAGGATCATCTCTTTGCCTTCTTCATCTTTAATCAAGACGGCGACAGAACCTTTTACTATGTAATACAGAGTATCGGAGTCTTCACCTGCATGGATCAAGGTGCTTTTGGCGGGATACTTATGAATGTGACAGTGTGATAAAAACCATTCCAATGTTGGATCCGGTTTAGGCTTACCAATCAGAGCCATGTCGATGTTCCTCGACTGATTAAAACGAAAGTAAGAATATTCTAAATAAGCATTTTACGTCAATTACACTCATAAAAACTTGATACACCTCTTAGTTTAGAATGAGTGAATAAATGCAATTAACCACCTAAAATTAGAGCTTATTTTGCTACTTTAGTGATATTAGTCAACTAAATCGGTGCCAAACTCACTGGATTCACTTAACTCTGTAGAGTTAATCACATCTTATAAAGGCTTTTAAGGTTTTTTGCGAAGAAAATAACCTCAATTGCGACTAATGAATCAAAGGAATGGGATAATTGCTGCCCCTTAAGGGTTATTTCTATTTAATATAGGTTCGATTACGCCGATTTAGGCTCGACTTATGGGAATAATTCAGGCTAACTTGAGGGCGCGGTTGTTTTTCGTAAAGAGGTTACCAGGTGAAATACAGACAATGGGTTTTAGGCGCCGGATTCACTTTATCCCTAGGGATGAGTGCTGCCGCGCACGCATTTTCTATTCCACAGCCAGCCAATGAAGTTGCGGCAAGTAAATTTGTGCACATTCAAGTGCAGGCCGAGCAGGGCGATGCCGACGCACAATTTTTACTGGGACTGATGTTTCTCTCTGGACGTTATGTACAGCAAGAAGTGCCGACCGGATTGCATTGGATGACCCTTGCCGCCGAGCAGCAACACGAAAAGGCGCAGCAAACCTTAGCGGATCTCTCCTTTGAGGGGCAGCTAGTAAAGCGTGACTTAGCCGTGGCCGAACGTTGGTATAAGGATATGGGCGAGCGTGGTAATCGCTGGGCGCAGTTCCGTTTAGGCTTTATTTATGCCTCGGGTGGCGATGGCATTGAGCGTAACTGCGGTAAAGCCGTGGAGCAATTTACCCGAGTGGGGGATGATGTTGCCCTTGGCAATGTGGCGTGGATTTTAGCGACTTGTCCCGAAGCCGAATATCGCGATGGTAATAAAGCACTCGAATTATCCTTGCAGCTGCTGAAAGTGAACGAGAACGACCCTACCAACCTCGATAACTTGGCGGCCGCCTATGCCGAAGTCGGTGATTTTGGCGCCGCGGTATCGACCCAGCAAAAAGCGATAGCCGCCTTAAAGATGACGGCCGAAGCCACCAAGACCGACGAGTTTCAGCAGCGCCTGCACAGTTATGAGCAAAAGCGCGCTTACCGTGAGACCTTGCGTTTACTCGATTAACCTCGTCTGTGGTTTTGTTATCGGTTTTGTGGTTTTGTTATCAGCCCGAGCCATGCTCGGGCTGATTGTTTTTTTAAGGATTATTTTTACTGATTACTTCTAGTGCATCGTTTATTCGCGTTAGCGGATTGGGTTTATGCGAGCGGCCAAGAATGTAAGATTTGATATTCCACACCGCGTCCGCCACTGGCGGAAAGATACAAATGCAGCTCCTCGGGTGCGAGCGTGAGTTCAAGCATCGAAGCTTGGATGACGTTCTGCTGTACCAACTCCTTAAGCGTTAGCTCACTCGCCAAGATGCCTGACGGCTTTGCCTTTCTAAACAAGCTGATATGGGGCCGAAACGGATGCTCACTCAGGTGCAACTGTAACTGTTGGGCTAAATCCTGTGCCTGTGATGCTAAGAGGGCTAACTCAGGACTGATGCTATCGCCCTTTAAACAACAGATCTGCGCCTTAGGCCACACGGCGATGTTATCCAGCGTGACACTGAATCTTGGTTTAGCCAGCTTATCGACACCGTCGAGCAACTGCGCCACTTGAGTCGGATTGGCGAGTCCTAAAAACGCGAGGGTTAAGTGTAAATTGCTTTGGATGACGGGTTTAGCATGTGGCACTAAATGCGGCGCCAAGCTTTGCTGCAATTGCAGCAGTTGTTGCCGCTGTATGCTTGTGGGGGCAAACCCAAGGAAGAGTCGTTGTAACACCTGTTTATCTCCATCACCTGCTCAAATGCCAAACATAAGCTATGCTTTTGTTTGGTAATACAGACATTTCTGCGCTAGTCCCATGATGGACTTCGACGGCTTGAGTTTATCCGAGGTCAGTGTAGAAATAATACCTTAAATGGAATTGTAGGTAAGGAAATCCCTTTTCATGTCAGATGGTTTAGCAAATCCACTCCAACAGGCATTAGTGACAATTTTTAGCGAAACGCCGCTAGAAACCCTAGAGCAAAATGTTGATCAAGCCCTAGAGGCCATCACGCTGCAGTTGCATTGTGATGGCGTATTTGTGCTGACGGGCAGTTTAGCCTTAGACCATCTACGTACCCGTAATCTGTACTTAAAACCGCAATTTAGTCAGGGCCAACAGACACGGGTCTGGCCGCTCGCGCGTATGCCGTTTTTTCGCTCCTTAGTGAGAACCCCCACACTGCTGAATCTTCCCGATGTCGATACCTTGCCCGCGGAGGCTCAAGCGGAGCGGGCGTTACTTCGTGATTGGAACGTTAAAAGCCTATTGGTGTTACCGCCTGTGGTGTTTGGCGAAACCCGTATCGCCCTCGGCGCAGTCAATTGTTCCGAATGTTGTGAATGGAGTGCGGAGTTTATTCGGGAGTTTCAACATGCCGCCGTGATGATTGGCTCGGCGATGGAACTGACCCGTATCGCCCACGATATGTTGGCCAGTGAGCACAAATATCGCGAAGTCTTTAATCAACTGCCTTTAGCCTGCGCGCTGCTCGATAAACAGAACCAACTGACCATGCTGAATAAAGTCGCGTTGCAAACCCTGCCAGTGCAGCATGGATACGATTTATTTAGCATGGTGCGCGAAGAGGAGCATGCCATGCTCACCGACACGCTACACATGGTGCGCGAAGGCGTATTGGGGCAAGCTTGGTGTGAGTTACCCTTAAAATCTAACCTGCAGTTGGATTGGCTGAGGCTGAGCTTTAGCCAAATTCACGGCAATAAAGACACCCTAGTGATGATTGCCGAGGATGTTAGTGAAAAATATCGCCTCGCCGATGAGCTGTCCTTCCATGCCAATTATGATGCTTTGACGGGGTTACCGAATCGGCTGCATTTTGAGGCCTTGCTCGAAAACCTGCTGCAAACCAAAGATGAGATGCCGACCTGCGTTGCCTTTATCGATGTCGATCAGTTTCAGGTGATCAACAATGTGAGCGGTCATCAGGCCGGTGATAAGTTATTGTGCCAGCTTGCATTACGTCTCAAGCAATTGGTGCGTAAGGGCGATATTGTCGCGCGTTTGGGCGGCGATGAGTTTGGGATTTTAATGCATTATTGCAATGTGGATTCGGCGCAGCATATCGCTAATCGGATCTGCACTCAGTTAGCGACCCACGAGTTTATTTGGGAAAACCGTTGCCACAATGTCAGTGTCAGCATGGGGATCGCTAAGCTCGAGAAGTCTGCGACGGATATTTACACTGTGATGAGTCAGGCCGATGCGGCCTGTCGTCTCGCCAAGGATAAGGGCCGCAATGGCTGGCACTTGTACAGTGCCAAAGATCCTAAAATGACCCGCCTCTATACCGAGATGATGGCCTCAGTCGATATCGTCAGCGCCCTCGCGCTAAATCAATTTGAGCTGTATTTCCAAAGCATTGCCCCGTTAAGTCGCGAAGAATCCGGCCTGCATTTAGAGGTGCTGCTGCGGATGGTGCAGGCCAATGGCACTATTGTTTCGCCGGCGATCTTTCTCCCCGCAGCGGAGCGTTACAACTTGGCGGCCAAGGTCGACCTGTGGGTGATCGATAATCTGCTGAAGTGGGGCAGTAGCCATTTGGATATTTGGCAACAGCTGGAGTTGGTCTCGGTCAACCTGTCGGCGACCTCGTTAGGTGACAGCGAGTTTATGAATTGGCTCGAAATGCGCCTGATGACCGAACCTGAGCTGGTGGATAAGCTCTGCATTGAGATCACCGAAACTGCCGCGGTGAGCCAATTAGATCAGGCCACTAAATTGATTGAAGTGCTGAGGCCATTAAACTGTCAACTCGCGTTGGATGACTTTGGCGCGGGGTTCTCAAGCTTTGCCTACCTTAAACGCTTGAACGTGGATTATGTCAAAATCGACGGCCAGTTTGTGATTAACCTGTGTGAGGATGAGGCCGACCAAGCCATCATCAAAGCCATTTGCCAGTTAGGGCAAGATATGGGCTTCGATGTGGTGGCGGAGTTTGTTGAATCCACCGAAATTGCCACTAAGTTAAAAAGCCTAGGCGTGGATTATGCCCAGGGTTATGCCATCAACAAGCCTATGCCGTTACTGACCTTAACCTCTGGCTTGGCCGAACCTTGGCTACGCTAACTTAGGTTATCTTGCGCTGAGTTTTCGCAAATCTGCAATTCTTAACGGCTAAGCGACTCATTTACCACTATTTATTTAATTGTGATCCCTCGCAATTTGGGCTGCGACAGATTGTCGCGCCCAGCCGAGTTTTGATTGCGCTTCCCTCGCCAGTAACAACAATACCCCCACAAAAATCATTAAAAACAATATGTAGGGGAATATCGTGCTGTATCAACCTATCAAATTAGCCGTTATTTTAGCGGGTGTGCTGGGCACCGCTGTACCTCAATTAGGCTGGTCTTCTGAGGCGAGCGATTGTGGTGAAGATAAAAAATGTAACGATTATCTGCGGGTATCTGGCGATGTGATGCGCCAACCTGTTCATCTAGTGAGCGATCCTAAACAGAACCGTTTGCCATTGCCTGCCTATGATGGCTCGGGATTTTTACGTTCGATCCCCGGATTTAACATCACCCGCAAGGGCGGCTCCGGTGGCGATCCCATGTTTCGGGGGCTGGGCGGCTCGCGCTTAAACATAGTCGATGATGGTCAGCATGTGTATGGCGCCTGTGGTGGACGTATGGACCCACCGACAAACTATATTTACCCCGAAAGCTACGATCAGATAACGGTAATCAAAGGGCCACAGACGGTGAAGTACGGCCCTGTCGGCACTGCGGGCACAATTCTATTTGAGAAAAATCGCCATCGCTTTAACCAGGCGGATCTTGAAGGCCGGGCCAGCGCGACGGGCGGCAGTTTCGATAGGCGAGATGCCATGGTGGAGCTGAGTGCTGGGGATAAGAATTACTACCTTGATTTCGATATGAATCAATCCAGTAGTGACCATTATGAAGACGGAAACGGCAATAAAGTACAGTCGAGTTATGACCGACAAAACGCCAATCTCGCCTTGGGGTGGACACCGACAGAGCGCACGGTGCTTGAGTTAGCCTACGGTGAGTCGAGCGGCGAAGCCGAGTATGCCGACAGGTTAAATAAGGCGCGTCAAATCGATAATCGTGATGCGGCGCTACTGCTACAACACGAGTTTGAATCGAGCTGGTTAACGGCGGTCGAACTGCAAGCCTTTAGCAATAAAAACGACCACATTATGGATAGGTTCGATGAAGGGGTTAATTCAGGTGCCAATGTGCGGCGGATGACGGAGGGCGGCCATTTGTGGTTCGAGTTAGCGCCACTCGATGCCCTCGAATTAACACTGGGGCTGGATTATATGTCGAGCAAACACGATGGTCGCAGCATGGCGCCCGGCGATGTCGGGCTAAATGACCTGCTTAATAAGCCCTTTAAAGAGGATATGCGCTATCAAAACTATGGGCTGTTTGCCGAGTCCCGCTATCGTTTTGAAGAGAGCGACCTAGGCAGCAGTAGCTTGCACGCAGGATTGAGGCTAGACGACTGGAATAGCGAGCTCTTGATTGCTCAGCAGGGCGAGCGGGACGATACCCTCTACAGTGGATACCTGCGTTATGAGTTTCAAACCGCGCAGCACCAATATTATGCAGGCTTTGGCTCGGCGCAGCGGATGCCGGATTATTGGGAGATTATGAAGGCTAGCGCCGATAATCCTGCACAAAAAGCCTTTGACCTGAAAGCGGAAACCACCAATCAGTTCGATATAGGTTGGATTTATCAGGGGCCTGTCGAGGCTTCGGTGTCACTCTTCTATGGTGAGATTGCGGACTATATCCTGATTGATTCCAGCGGCCAAGCCACCCTTGCCCGTAATATCGATGCGAGCCTCTACGGCGGTGAGGCCAGCCTAGATTATGCGCTGAATGAGCAATGGTCGAGCCAACTCACGGTGAGTTATACCCATGGCGAAAACGATACCGACAAGGTCGCGCTTGGGCAAATATCGCCGCTAGAGGCCAGATTAACCGTTAACTACCAATGGCAAAGTTGGACCATGGCGGCGCAGTGGCGAGTGGTGGCCGCGCAAGACCGTTACACCTTAGGTCATGGCAATATTGTGGGACAAGACTTAGGCCCAAGCAGCGGTTTTGGTACTTTGGCGCTCAATGCTTCTTGGTCGTATAACAAGGATTTATCCTTAATTTTGGGTGTCGAAAACCTGTTTGATACTGCCTATGCCGAGCATGTGAGTAAGGCGGGTACGGGGAACGATCTGCCGGGCAGTGAGGCCATGTTTAGGGTCAATGAGCCGGGCCGTAATCTGTGGGCTAAGCTGACCTATCAGTTCTAACTCGGCTTATTTGTGCTATTGGCGCCCCGAGAGTCTTGCTGTCGGGGCGATGCTATTTTTAGCAAGCCAATGCCAAACTGTGACGTATCAAAGCTAAGGCCGCGGGAGGGACACTGCCTAAGGCCTATGTTAAACTTCCCCATCATTTTTATCTGTTGATACTGTTGCATTGAACAATCTACCCATTCATTCCTTATTGCCATCCCTGCGCGATGCCTTTGCGAAACATGCGCAAGTGATCCTCGAAGCGCCAACGGGTGCGGGTAAATCGACCGCATTGCCCTTAGCCATGCTGGATTGGCCTGAGATTTCTGGGCGGATTTTAATGCTGGAACCTCGACGTGTGGCTGCCCGTAGCGTGGCGCAATTTATTGCCAGTTGTCGGCAGCAGGCGGTAGGGCAAGAGGTAGGTTATCGCGTGCGCGGCGAGTCAAAGGTCAGTGGTGAGACTCGACTTGAGATTGTCACCGAAGGGATTTTAACTCGCATGATCCAGCAAGATCCTGAATTAACAGGCATCGAGATGATCATTTTCGATGAGATCCACGAGCGGCATTTGACCACAGATCTCGGTTTAGCCTTGGCGCTCGAAGTGCAAAGCTCACTACGGGATGACTTAAAAATCCTCGCCATGTCGGCAACCTTATCTGGCCTGACATTGGCTGAGTTGATGCCCGATGCCGCCTTGCTACAGAGTGAAGGGCGCAGTTTCCCGGTCGACATTCGCTATCGCCCCGTTGCTGGGCAGCAGCATTGGCTCGATCATCTGAGCCGCGTTGTGCTCGATGCCGCGATATCCGTAGGCGATAAGGGGCCACAGGATATTTTGGTGTTTTTGCCCGGTAAAGCCGAAATCCTTAGAGTGGCGCAGTATCTAGAAGAGCGCCTCTATAACAGTCGCGTGACGGTGTGCCCACTCTATGGCGAGCTATCGGCGCAGGAACAAGACAGGGCGATAAAGGCCGACAGCAGCAGGCGCAAAATTGTGCTCTCAACCAACGTGGCCGAGTCGAGCTTGACCATCGAGGGCATTGGCCTGGTTATCGACAGCGGTTATAAACGCCAAGCCAGCTTTAATCCTAAAACTGGGGTGACACGTTTAAGCCTTAAGCGCATCAGCCAAGCCTCGGCAACCCAGCGTGCTGGCCGTGCGGGGCGTTTGGCAGCGGGCGAGTGCATCCGTTTATGGGGCCAAGAGGAGCATCAACGTCTGCTCAAGGCCGATGAGCCCGAAATCAGCCAAGCCGACTTAGTCGCCATGGCCCACGACTGTGCCTACTGGGGCGCGAAATCCTTCAGCGACTTACTGTTATTGACTGCGCCGCCCACGGTGAACGAGGCATTAGCTTGGCAACTGCTCCAGCGTTTAGGCATGGTCGATGAACAAAACAAGCTGACTGCGCATGGCAAAGCGGCTTATGAGCTGGGGTGTCATCCGCGCCTCGCCCATATGTTATTGGTGGCCAAATCTCGCGATGAACATCAACTGGCGGCCTTAGCCTGTTTACTGGCGGGGATTTTAGAGGCGCGGGGATTGCCGCGCAAAGGCGCCGATATCATGAATTATCTGCACTTTGCCACCCAAGGCAGTGCGGGGCAGCAGGCCAAACAATGGCTTAAAAAGCTGGCGCTAGATAAGCAATTTACTCAGGCCGATTTAGTGGCCGTCGCCTCCCATGCCCATCATCAGGATGTCGGTTTGCTGTTGGCGCTGGCTTATCCCGATCGCATTGCCAAATCCCGTGGCGTTGAGGGGTATCAATTGGCCAATGGAACGGGTGTGGTGCTCAACGCCGAAGATGCCTTAGCGCAAACGCCTTGGCTGGTGGTGGCAGATTTTCAAGAAACCGAAGGCAAGAATGCCGGGCGGATTTATCTCGCCAGTCCATTATCGCCAAGTCTGTTCGACGAGGAATTGGCCGAGCTGGTGGAGCGTCATGATCAATGTGGTTGGGATGAAGCTAAAGGCCGCGCGGTGGCCGAACGCCAAACCAAAGTCGGGCAGATTTTACTGAAATCAGAGGCTATCGCTAATCCGAATCGCGGCCAAATTGTAGCGGCATTACTGAGTTACATTCGCCAGCAGGGGTTACAAATCCTCAATTGGCACGATAACTTAGCGCAGTTTCAGGTTCGATTACAGTTAGCGCGCGATTTAGATCCGAATGCTGATTGGCCGGATATGAGCGATACCGCGCTGCTGGCAAACCTTGAAACATGGCTGGCGCCCTACCTTGAAAATGTGAATAATCTGCCGCAATTACAAAAACTCGATTGCTTTAGTTTGCTGGTAAACCAATTAACTTGGTCACAGCAACAGGCACTCGATGCGCTGCTGCCCACCTCATGGCCGTTAGCCACGGGCACCTTTGCGCCGATATTGTACGATGCCTCGGGGCGAGCCTTGCTGCGGGTACGTTTGCAGGAAACCTTTGGCATGGCAGACAGCCCGCTACTGGCCCAAGGTAAGCTTAAGGTGACGATGGAATTGCTGTCACCGGCGCAGCGCCCCTTGGCTCTAACAGCGGATCTCGCCAGTTTTTGGCAAGGACCCTATGTGGAAGTGAAAAAAGAAATGCGTGGGCGTTATCCTAAACACCTGTGGCCGGACGACCCTGCCAATACGCAGCCCACAAAATTTACCAAGAAGAAAACCTTAGGTTTATCTCAGTCATAGCCTTTAGACTGCTTTGATTTACAACCTTGTGTTGTGCCTGTGACTGATGCCGTTAACGCATAAATGATGAAGTAGATATGACAACTAAGACGACAAAAAAGCGAAAGCGAAGCGCAGCCGTGGCCTGTTTGGGCAAATTTGGTCGCTCACTTGGAAACTAGCCTTAATCGGCCTAGCCGTTGTGACCTTCTACAGTATTTACCTCGATCAAATTATTGCCCGCAAGTTTGAGGGGCAAAAATGGCACTTACCCGCGCAGGTATTTAGCCGCTCGATGGCCTTATATCCCGGCGCTGCCGTGAGTCATCCACAGTTAATGGCCGAACTCAAACTCTTGGGCTATCGCAAAGTCGCCAATCCCCGTGAGGTCGGTGAGTTCTCTGCATCCAGCACCAAAATCGAATTATGGCGTCGTCCCTTCTTACATCCCGAGGGCGATCAAGCTGAGCAGCGGGTGATGATTAGCTTCGACAGCGATGGGATCAGCTCGATTGCACGTATGTCAGATAAGCGCCAGTTGGCGGTATTCCATTTAGAGCCCGTCTTGCTTGACCGCATTATTGCGGGGGACGGCGAAGACAGATTGTTTGTCCCTACAGAAGAAATGCCTAAGGCGATTGTAAAAGCCTTGCTGCTGGTGGAAGACCGCAGTTTTTACGAACACCATGGGGTCAACCCCTTCGCGATTCTGCGCGCCGCTTTTGTGAATATCAGTGCGGGTCGTACCGTACAGGGCGGTTCGACACTGACCCAGCAGTTGGCGAAAAACTTCTTCCTCTCAAGCGAGCGCTCTTTGCTGCGTAAAATTCGCGAAGCCTTAATGGCGGTGATTATCGATTTTCGTTACAGCAAGGAAGAAATCCTCGAGGCCTACCTCAACGAAGTGTATATGGGGCAAGATAAATCCCGCGCCGTGCATGGTATGGGGCTGGCTTCACAGTTCTATTTTGGTCGACCCATCGGCGAGCTAACCACGGCGCAGCAAGCGTTTTTAGTGGCGGCGATTAAGGGGCCTTCCTATTACAACCCATGGCGTTATCCTGAGCGCAGCCAAGAGCGTCGCGATTTAGTGCTGCGTCTCTTGATGGAGTCGGGTGAGCTGAGCACCGCGCAATACAAGGTCGCGGTAGAGTCGCCCCTAGGCTTACGTAATCCCAATAAACCAGTGCATCAAAAATTACCTGCATTCTATGCCTTGGTTAAACAAGAGCTTAACGAGCGTTATGGCGATGCGTTACTAAAACAATCTGGGGTGAAGATTTACACCACACTCGATCCAATGGCGCAGGAAGCCGCCGAAATCGCCGTGACTCAAACCTTTAAGAGCTTAGATAAAGGCAATAAGTCGTTGCAGATTGGTATGGTCGTGACGGATAAATACACTGGTGGTATCGCGGCTATGGTGGGTGATAAGACGCCTGGCTTTGACGGTTATAACCGCGCGGTTGAGATCCGCCGACCCATTGGCTCGCTCATCAAGCCATTTGTGTATGCGACCGCATTGGCACCGAATAGCCAGTTTACCTTGGCTTCGCCACTTAAAGATCAGCCGATTACCCTAAAGAATGAGCAGGGTAAAACCTGGTCACCGCAGAACTTTGATAAGAAGTTTAGCGGACAAGTCTCCTTGTTAACGGCACTGAAAAAGTCGATGAACGTACCTACGGTGAACCTCGGGATTGCCGTGGGGGTGGATGCGGTGGCAACCACGCTGGCTAAATCTGGCTGGCAAGATCCGCTTAACGAATACCCGTCTATGCTACTGGGCGCCGTGAATGGCTCGCCGTTAATGGTGGCGCAGGTTTATCAGACACTGGCCGATAGTGGCGCCTATCGTAAACTCACTACAGTGACGGCGGTGCTCGATAGTCACAATCAGCCGTTGCCAGTGACTCGCTCACCGAAGGAACAAGCTATTACGCCGGATACTGATTTCTTGGTGCAATATGCCATGCAGCAAGTGGTACGCTCGGGTACAGCAACGCGCTTAGGCAATGCCTTCCCCGGTGTGGCGCTGGCGGGTAAAACCGGTACCAGTAACGATAGCCGCGACTCTTGGTTCGCCGGTTTTGACGAGCGTAACGTCGCGGCGATTTGGGTCGGACGCGACGATAACGGCAAGACCAGCCTCTACGGTAGCAGTGGCGCCATGGCGGTGTATCAAGCCTTCTTGAAGGAGCGTCCACCGATTGGGCTGCGCTCGATTCCGCCAACGGGCGTGATCCAAGGTTACTTTGACCGTGATACCGGTGAAGCTAAGGAGGCGGGATGCCGCAATACCGAGGCATTGCCAGCCCTTAGAGGTACCTATAATCCTGCGAAAAACTGCGGCGAGCCGTTGCAGTGGTGGCAGAAGATTTTAGGTCAGTAATACTTATTCTTGATAGGTAAAGCGATAACAGCGGTGCAGCAAAATGGCACCGCTGTCTTTTAAAAAGAGAGTACCAGATGTATAAAACCGCAGCCGCAGTGCATATCCTTGTTAAACACAAAGAGCAGGCGGAAGATATTATTAAGCAATTGAATAAAGGCGCGAATTTTGGCGCGTTAGCCAAGCGCTATTCCTCATGCCCGTCGGCGAAAAAGGGCGGTGATCTCGGTGAATTTAAGCGTGGGCAAATGGTGCCGCAGTTCGATAAAGTCGCTTTCTCCGGTGAACTGCTGGTGCCACATCTCGTCAAAACCAAGTTTGGTTGGCATGTAGTGAAGGTGCTGTATCGCACTTAATCAGGTTGCGTTGATTGAGTCAATAAGCTACTTATCGACGCATTAAACTGCATCTCAACACCAATCTAAACGCTTATTTTCAAAAAATAGTTCATAGTGCGCGTTTCCAATGTTCTCACGGGATAAACGCGCATACGCACTAATAAGACGTTAGCTTCTGGTATGTATAAATGGATTTAAAACAAACAAATTTGCAGAGCATTCTCGACAGGCTCTATAAGACTGCGTTGACACTACTCCTCCCACAATTAGGATTACTCACCATCATTGGTTCAGACACAGACCGATATACTTTTTTGCTGATGTTTATTGTTTTTCTAGCTTTGAATATTCTCATTCCCGTATGGTTACTTATCTTCAACACTGGGAATTCAAAAATTGATTCATTTTCAATCACAATAGACGACCAGAAAATTCTTGTTTCGACCTATGAAGAAGTCCAGAAGATAGATAAAGCTTCATATTGTGGCTATAAAGTTACCTCGCAGTATCCAAAGAAAATACAGCTATTAGAGGCTAACGGCGAACATATAGAGTTTAGTTACTACGCGTTAAATAAAGAGCAAAGGAACCGCTTGTTTGATTATTTGGGACCAGCCAAAAGCTAACAATCTGATCTAGTCGCTCCCTTCGAACGCAGGGACAAAATATGGGGCCGCTTGGCGAATACGGCTCATATTCTTACCCCTAAGTGTGGATGTTATCCATAAAAGTCTAAAGCTAAAGCCAACGACTTAGAGTAAAAACTAATGTGTTTTTGCCCCATTCCTCGTTAGCAAAGTAGTATCTAGCTCACTTTAACATCAGTATGTTGACTCAATTTTAGTAATGCTACAGAGTTACAAAAGGACTCTGACATTTATAATGTGTCTAACGTGCTAGTTGTTCCCGCAAAATGTTGGCCAAGTACATGTGTATAGATTTGTGTGGTACTAACGTCATTGTTGCCCAGTAACTCTTGAACACTTCTTATATCACGACCAGCTTGAAGTAAATGGGTTGCGAAGCTATGCCTAAACGTATGGCAGGTGACGCGTTTATTCATTTGAATATTACGCACGGCATTCCCGAGCGCTTTACGAATAACACTTTGATGTAAATGATGCCTGCAAAGTGTTCCTGTATAAGGATTGATACAGGTTGTGCTGGAAGGGAAAATAAACATCCACCCGTGTTGCCTAAACGCATTTGGATACTTACGTTCTAATGCATTTGGCAGAGATGGGCCTATCCCTTGCTGGTTATCATTCTGTTGAATTTTAATTGCCTTTTTAATATATGTAGTGAGCTTTTCTGCACATCTATGGTTGAGGATGGTTTGCCTATCTTTATGTCCTTTACCGTCTCTCACGGTCAGCGAAGCGCTCTCAATATCAATATCTTGGATACGTAACCTGAGGCATTCTGAAACTCTTAGTCCACTACCATAGAGTAGTTCTATTATTAGCCTATCGCGGCCATCAAGTTCATTTAGTATTAGTGAGATTTCTGATGGGGATAACACTGTCGGTAAATGTCTCTGTTTAGTGGCATAGCAAAAACCTAAATCCCCAAGCTCATGGTGCAAATGCTTCTGATACAAATAGGCTAATGCGTTAAGTGCAATTTTTTGTGTGTTGATGGCCACATTTCGTTGATTGGCAAGGAAGGTTAAAAATTGTGTAACTTCTTCCGTTCCCATTGTTTCAGGGTGACGCTTGTTGTGAAAGTTAATAAAGGCCTTGATCCAATAGAGATAGGTTTTTCCGTTCTAATACTGTAACCACGCATACGCATTTCTTCTTGAAGGCCGCTTAGAAATGGGCTTTTTAGACTCATGATAACCCTCGCTCTTAAATACTGTTTTATGGCTCTTCGTTGTTATTGGTGGAGTAGGTATAGTTCTAGCCAAATTCCTCTTAAATTTCAGTGATGAGTGAAGCTGCTTTATATCAACAAATCTTGGGGCTAAAGGCACCTTGGGTCGTATCCAGAGTTCAACTCGATGAACCACGTCAGAGCATAATTGTTACCATCGCCTACGCTTCTCAAGCAGGCTTTAAATGCCCTATATGCCACAATGCGAGTCGCCATTACGATTCCCGTTTACGAAAATGGCGTCACTTGGATACCTGCCAGTATCAAACGCTCATTCAAGCTAACGTGCCACGAGTACACTGTACCTCACACGGTTATCAAACCCTCCAAGTCCCATGGGCCAGTGGCAGCAGTCGTTACACTGAATTGTTTGAGATGCGTGTATTAACCTTGCTTGCGATGAGTTCTCTTAATGCCGTCAGTCGGTTCTTTAAACTGAGCTGGGGAGCCATAGATAGGATTATGGCGCGCGCTGTTTATCGTGGACTGGCAAAACGCAAACTGATTAATACCGATTATTTATTGGTCGATGAAACCGCTCTTAAAAAGGGGCATGAATATGTCACGCTGCTCTCTAATCATGAAGGACAAGTTTTAGCGGTTTCAGAGGGACGTTCAGCTGCAAGTTTTGATGCCTGCCTAACACAGCTGCCTGCAGATGCATTACGTCAAACTCAGTCTATCTGTATGGATATGAGCCCTGCTTACATTAAAGCAGCAAAGAAAGCGCTGCCCAATGCAGAGAGGAAAATCGCATTTGATCACTTCCATGTAGCCAAGATGCTAACGGAGGCGGTTAACCGGATCCGCAAAGACGAGTTATTCAGGTTGGCGCCGTCAATGCGGCAAGAGGCACATCGCACACGTTTTTACTGGTTAAAGCGACGAGATAATCTCAGCGAACCCGACCGAGAGAGGGTCAATAGACTCATCCCGGCAATGATGAATACGGCTCTTGCATGGTATTTTAAAGAGCAGGCTCGGAACATCTGGCATGGCAATAGTGTTCGAGGAACAAAGCAGCGATGGAAAGATTGGATAGCTTTAGCTAAAGCCAGCGGTCTCAAACTCTTAATGGCGGTAGCAGATACAATCGAGAACAAACTCTGGGGCATACTTAATGCCATGCGCTTTGGTCTATCAAACGGTTTGGCAGAAGCAATCAATAGCCAAGTTAGACAGCTCAGAGTAAAGGCTATGGGGTATCGAAATTCAGAGCGATTTCAACGTGCTATCCTCTTTCACTTTGGAAAGCTGGATATGGGGTTCCACCAATAACAGCGAAAAGCCTATTTTATACAGTATTGTTTAAAATTCCCGGATATCAAGGAAAATAGTGGAAAAATTTTGCGCGTTTGTACTCTGACTAATTTATATAATTATTTTATTTCAATCAGTTATGTGCTTGCGATTTGATATAATAGGTTTGGAAAACGCGCATGCGCGTTTTTCCAGATAGTATATTTAAAGAGAAGCTGATAAGTTATTTGCAATACAAGTAGTTAACTGTGCGCGTTTTTACTGGTCAAACGAGGTAAACGCGCATGCGCACTAATAAAATAATGAAATGGACACCCCTTCTATACTGAGGAAGTCAGTTTAAAAGGAGACCGTCATGAGTGATATTTATACAATCGGAATTGATCTAGCAAAGTCTGTTTTTCAATTATGTGCGTTTGATAAGACAGGGAAAAAACTGATTAATAGATCACTAAAAAGAAATCAAGTCATTAAATTTTTGAGCAATATTGCTCCTTGTCTGATTGGAATGGAAGCATGTTCTAGTTCTCATTATTGGGCACGAGAAATAAAAAAGCTGGGTCATGAAGTCAAACTCATGCCACCTCAGTATGTTAAGCCTTATGTAAAAACAAATAAGAACGATATGGCTGATGCTGAAGCGATTTGCGAAGCGGTTCGCCGCCCCACGATGCGATTTGTTTCTGTTAAAAGTGAAGAGCAACAAGCTTTATTGCTGCTTCATCGAGAAAGAGAAGGCGTAATCAGAGACCGTACCGCATTAATCAATAGAATCAGGGCAAGCCTTCAAGAATTTGGTGTTAGTGTTCCTGCAGGAAGATTTCAGCTAAGAAAATGGTTTAGAGAAGGTTTTAGCTTGGTCGAGCATAAGTTGCCAAAGCTGCTAGTTGAGCACATTAGTTTAATGCAAACACGTTTGAGGGAGCTCGAACAGTATGCAGAATATTTGGATAAGCAGATAGATCTCACGAGTGAAGTCAGTGATGAGTGTCAGAAAGTAAGACAGATCCCAGGTGTTGGTCGCTTAACATCATCCGCATTAATTGCCAGTATTGGTGATGCAAAAGCGTTTTCATCAGGGCGTCAGTTATCCGCTTGGATGGGGTTAGTACCAAGCCAGCACTCTAGCGGAGGTAAGTCACTACTGCTAGGTATCAGTAAGCGAGGAGATACCTACTTAAGACGCATGTTTATCCATGGTGCTAGAGCGGTGATTAGGCATTTAAAAGAAGGAAAACCGTTCTTTGAATGGGTAACCTCGTTGCTCAAGAGAATGCATAAAAACAAAGTGATAGTGGCATTAGCAAATAAACTGGTTCGTATCTCTTGGGCCATATTAGCCAAAGAAGAAAGTTTTAGCGTAGGACGAACCTATTAAGTAAATAAAAGTACATCCAGTTTTGCTAAGTGAAAGCAAGTGATGACAAGACAGGTTAGACCGTGACTTGGAAACTCTGTGCCTAACATCGTTTCTTAGAAAACGATAAAATGATTAGAGCCAAGTCAGCGAAGTTCATCGGGGATCAAGAGCGAGTCTCTTACAAGGAATCCGAATAGATGGCTGCAAAACCACATTCGTTATCGGTTGATTTTTCTTGCAAAAAATGGGGTGTCCATAGATGTTAGGCAAAACATACATCCATATAGAAGTAGATAAAAATGACATTTACAGAAGCAAAACACGAGTTTGACAATAAATACGGAACGGCAACAGAATACGACTGTTTCTTACCAGAGCATTTGACTTTTGGACGAAAGAGCAATTTCAAAAAGAAGAACGGACAACCTAACGAACAATATTACAAGTGGCAATTCCTGTATTCTATTGTGCAATCAGGTCTTTTTGCCAAAGATTATATCGGGACAGAAGTTCAATTTCCGAAAGGCAACAAATCTTCTGCACCGCTCAAACTTGACGGAGCAATTTTTGACGACATTACTTGGTTTGACAAATACAAAGACTATCACGAAAACGGAAACAATGAGAGTTTAGAGTGGCTTCGTGAACATTTGATTGTTGCACTTGAATTTAAAAAAGAAGACAACAAAAATGTTGCTGATGTTTGGGACAAACAACTCAAAGCATATCTAAACGAAAGTCGCAGACCTTTTTGTTTGGCTGTTTTGTATGACACCGAAAGACTTTATTTATTCCGAAAGCACAACAATAAATTTTTACGATACAGCGAAGAGTTTAACACCAAAGGAGAAGAAAGCAAAACCAAAGAACTTGCCTTACACCTTCCCGACCCCTACATAAATCTTCCAACTTTTGAAGACTTATTAGAGTGGACAGAAACCTTTGCAATTGACCGCTCAAAAAGAGCAATCACCGACTTAGATATTATTTCAGGAGTTCATTCAACGCAAATCAATGATGCTATGAGTAGCATTTTGCGGACAATGGATAAAGTTGGAATGGTTAACCAAAAAGGATTTGAAATTCTTATCCAAATTCTTTCACTGAAAATTTATGATGAAAAAAGAAATGAAAAAACGCCAAAGCGTTTTTTAGACTTTTACATTACAGACGAAGAAAAAATTTCAAAACTCTTGCAGATAAAACACTTCAAGAATTTATCAAGCGTTTTAATGCGTTAAGAGATGAAGCAGCAGGAACTTACTATCGAATATTAAAAGACAATCCACTAAACGTAAAAAACGAAAATCATATCAAAGTTTTAATTGAAGTAGTTTATCAATTTCAAGATTACTCTTTTGTGCGCTCACATAAAACCGACCTTTACCAGTTGGTATTTTATAAGTTTGCAACACCATTTTCAAAAGATCAAAATGCTCAATTTGTTACACCACTTCCATTGATTGACTTTTTGGTAAACATTGTAAATCCGAGAAATGGTGAAACCATAATTGACCCAACCGTAGGAATTGCCGATTTTCTTTCCGTCTCCTACGTGAACTCAAATAGCAAGTTGGACGACAACAACATTTTCGGAATGGACATTGACGACCAAATGGTCATGCTTGCAACCTTGAATATGCTTTTGAACGGAGACGGAAACGCCAAAATAAAAGCAAAATCGGGTTACGGCTCTTTACTTTCTAAGTTTGACCACAAAGGTGACATTCTCGACCTTGTGCCGTCAATGAACCAAAAAGGGAATTGGGACGACAGACCAGATGATAACCAACTTAAAAAATTTGATGTAGTTTTAACCAATCCACCATTTGGCGAAGACCGTGCATTTGTGCCGAAAGACGACAAAGATTTGGAAATGATACAATGCTACGAGCTTTGGCACTTGTATAGCAACAAAGGCGAAGAGCAACCAACAGGCAAAAAGAAGAAAGCCGAAAAGCAAGCGAGCAAAATAGATTTAGGTGTAGTATTCCTTGAAAATGCTTACCGTATTTTGAAAGAAAACGGAAGGATGGGAATTGTTTTATCCAACTCAATTGCCAGTATTGACACTCATAAAATTGCCCGTAAATGGTTAATGGACAAAATGCGAATTGTTGCCATTTTTGACTTGCCAGCTAATGTATTTGCAGAGACAGGTGTAAACACTTCAATCATTGTTGCCTATAAGCCAAATGAAAAAGAATTAGCAAAACTGAAAGAGCAGAATTATCAAGTATTTTTCAAAGGCATTGAAAAAGTTGGATATGAAGTAAAGACCAGCAAACGAGTAAAATTCTTCTCACCAAACTATAAAATCAATTACGAGAACTTTGAAATTGAGATTGACAAAGACGGACGAGCTTTACTTGATGAGGAATTTACAGAAACCGTTGCAGACTTTAAAAAATGGTGTTTAAGCCAAGAAAAACAATTACAGGATATTTTTATTAAGGCGAAGTAAGTATGAGCAATAGTTACGTTAGAACACCAACCGCAATTTCGTTTTCTCATATTGTAGAGAAAGACTTTACGCTTTCTTCTTCGCAGTATATGGATTTGGTAATGCCAAACCAAAACTTCCTTTATGTAAGGGATTTTCTTGTCAGGCCTTTACAACGTAAAGATTTAGGCGTAGAAGTAGGCTCATTGAATTATATAGGAAAATCAACTCATTATTTTTTAAGGACAAAAGCACTTAAGCAGCATACATTTTCACCAGAAATAGCAAGCGAAACAGCATTACCAATAATGCCAAATTGCTTTGTGAAAATGAATTTGAAAAAAGGCGATTTGATTATTTCCAAAGACAGCAATATTGGAGAAATCGTGATTTTGGATAAAGATTATCCAAACTATATGCTTTCAGGTGCTTTATACAAATTGCCAGTTTCAGAAAAGAAATACTATTTGTTGGCTTTTATCAAACACAATGTTTTTCGGGAGCAGTTAGACTTTATGGTTCCCAAAGGGGCGACAATTAGACACGCAAAAACATTGTTCTTGGATTGTAAAATTCCAATGCCAAATCACAATTCAGATAACACAATCAAATTTGTTGAGATGCTAACACAAGCTATAATCAACAAAGAACAACTTATCAAGAATAGGTTCGAGAACATTTTAAATCTCATAGAACAAGAACTTTTATCTAATCAAAAGTCAAACAAGTTTAAGTTTGAATTGCCTAATATAAATGAAATTGAAAATATTGGGAGATTAGATACAAACCTCTATCGTGAACATTTCAAGAAAATTGTTTTTCAAATAGAGAACTACACAAACGGATTTCAGACCATACAGGAATTAGGTTTTTCGCTTTCACGTGGACAAAACTTACAAGTGTCAAATATTGGTGACAGTGTTTACAGTAAAAAGAAATACAACAGATTCTACACTTTGATGTTACCAAAGTTTCTTTCAAAATATGGAACTGTTGACAAAATAGAATATTTAGGAAACCCTAATTCATTAAAGACACTGAAAAAAGGAGATTTAATTTTTGGTGCAGAAGGTTTTGAAAAAGGTAGGTCAATCGTAATTATTGAAGAACAAGACAGAGTAATTACAAATATTCACGGTATAACAATTCAACAAGAAGAACACAACGTGAATAAAGCAATCTTTGCAAAGTGTTGCTTAGATTATTTTAGAAGTAAAGGGCTAATTGACCTTTATGCGGTTGGCGGAAATGGCGGGAGTTTGGCTCAAAAGTATTGGGACTTAATTCCATTCCCAAAATTTGACAAAAAGAAACAAGACGAGATTTCATTGCTTTATCACAACCCAAACAGCAATTACCAAGCAGAAACATTCACATTGGACAACTTTTTAGAGCAAGACAATGCTTTCAATGAAACGGCAGGAATTTATGAGTTGGACAAGACAGCCAAACAATTAAAAGAAATACTAAACAAAGCGATTGACGACATAGCAAACGACAGAGAAGTTTATATCGGTTTTAAATAAAATGCCTAATAAAAAAATACAGCGGACGCAAAATGCCGCGCCGCTGATTTTGTCGTTAAACCCATAGAATTTTTAATCCGAAACTCAAAAATTAGAGTTGGGGATCTAACACGCTTTTGTCCCTTTTCTTTTTACGTACGTATCGAAAATGGGTAGTAAAAATTGGCATTGGGGCACCAGTGACCGTTGGCGACATGGATGTCGCCGTCGAGCCTATAGGGATATATTCACGGCGAGTCACTGGGGAAACAATGGCAATAAACTCCATAAATAGATAAATAGATAAATAGATTAATCGCTTTTGTCCCCAAACAAGTTACTCATCTTCCTTCAAAACAAACAGGCGACATCGATGCTAAACAGGAGAACCATGGTGATTAGCGAGACGACAGTCCACCTCAAGGCTGCTTCTGGCAGCCATGCTATCGTAGCCTTTAAGATACTATCCGACGCATTAAAAACGCAGCCAAAGTAGCAACAATGGGTGATATTTTACGGGTTATGATTTGCTTATTCGATGTGCGGCGATGATGTGCCGTGAAATCACAGGGAGGCGAGATGAGCTTTAACTTTGATACCTACCGTTTTAATACCGAAGATGCGATTCAAGTCTGCGTCGGCGCCTTTGCGCTCGCCGTGCCTATTGGTTTTTCGGAGGAGGCATGGCAACTCGGGGAGACCTTGCCGCTACTGAATCTGCTGATGTTATTGAGTCTGTCACTGCTGTTCCTTGGGGTATTTACTTACCAGAGTGTGTTCCAACAAAACATTCGTCACCGCCTACCGGTATTTATTTTTCGGATTGTTATGGCCTATCTGATTAGCGCCTGTGTGGTGAGTTTGGTGCTCCTTTGCCTCGATAAGCTGCCCTTTATTGATGATCCTCTGACCTCCATTAAGCGGATTATCGTGATTACTATGCCCGCTTCTATGGGGGCGATTGTGGTTGATAGTTTCGATAAGGAATAGCGTGGACTTGATAAAGAGCCGCTCAACTGCTTGGTGACAACTGATGACTTTTGTCACTGGTGCATTTAGGTTATGTTGCACATACTGGATTAAGAGATAAATTCGAAAAGGACCCGTTATGAACGCAGCAACGCTTGCATTACTTATCCCTATTTTTGCCATTGTCGGCGGATATACAGTCGCGATTATGAAGATCCGCGAGCGCGGCAATTCGGTCAGTACTAAGCTTCAGGCCGAAAACCAACTGTTACGCATTGAGCTTGATAAACTGCGCGAGCGGGTAGAGGTGTTAGAACAGCTGGTGACCGACGAGAGTTTTCAGTTAAAGCGCGAATTTAAGCGAGTTTAGTCGCAGTGATTGCAGACCGATGATTTACAAGGGCAAACTGGGTTTGCCCTTGTTCGTTTTACGAGGGATTAAAATTTATAGCTGTAACCGAGTGTGACCGTTTGAGGTTTTCCGGCAAAAATAGAGCCGTGTACTCGCGTCGTCATATAGGTTTCATCTAAGAGGTTGTCTACGGTTAAGTACACTTCCTGACTGTGGGTGACAAAGTAACGCGCCGACAAGTCCACTAAGGTTTTGGCCTCAATCACTTCATCTGCGGGAATGGGGCCTGCACCTGCTTTTGTTCGCATCTCATCGGTATAACGTGCCGCCACTGTGATTTGCCAGTGTTGCGATTGCACACCTGCTGAAATATACAATTGGTTTTCAGGTAGATAGGTTAATTTGTAACCCGCTTCAACCTTATCCCAAGTTTCAAACTCAGATTCGAAACTATTGCCAAACTCGGCATCCGTGTAGGTGTAAGCGAGTTTGACTGGAAAACTCATCGCCCCGGCTCGATTAAACTCGTGGGCGAGGCTGAGTTCGAGGCCTTTGACTTCTACTTCGCCTGCGTTGTACTGATTGTCGAGTTTAGTGTCATCACAACCCTGCGCCGCCGTGCAGTTGCCGTGCATGTTACTGTAATCGCTATAGAAACCGATTAACTCTGCATTAAATGCATCTTGATGGTAGCGAACGCCAGCCTCATAGTTCCAGCTTTGTTCTTCTTGCCCTTTAGCATTGCCGGGTGCGGCGGGCGAGAAGCCTTTTTGTACCCCAGCCAGAAGTAATACTTGCTCATTAATCTGGTAAGTTGCTGATAACGAAGGCAGCAGTGCATTGAACTGGCTTTCAACCTGTTTATCGGGATTCCCCTCGCGACCCGGATTCTTCTTACCCCAATCGCGGCGTTGGGTTTCGACATCTTCCCAGCGCAGGCCAGCGGTAATGGTGAGCGCGTCTAGGCTGATTTTATCCTGCACATAGGCCGCAAATGCCGTGGCGCTATCGACACGGTTAGAGTCGGTGCCCGGGACACCACTCTTAGTGCGTAACATGACACTGTTGGCGTCCATTGCATAACTGTCGGCCCATTGGTATCTGTCCATTTCATCTTCATGGTAGCGAAGACCAAAGGCGAGGTCGTGATCCCCGAGTAACCAATTGAGTTCCGTTTGTATCCCTTGGGCGAGGTAACTGCGATTATTGGCTTTGACATTGACCTCAAGCTCAGAGAGCAGACCCGCATCAAAGTCGGCAGCATTTTGGATCCCTGTGCCACTTAATGACTCGCCACCAACCTTGTCGGCCTTATACCAATTTCGATGAAAATCATTGTAATAGCCAATGCTGCTAAGGCTTAGTGTGTCGCTGAAATCGATTATATGGTTGAGCTGCACTTGCTTATGCTCTGTGGTCATCTGATCTTTTTGCGAGGCTGAATAGCGACTATAGGGCGAGGCCTGATAATCCGCATCGGTTAGACCCATATAGGTTTCGTTAGAGGTCTCATCGGCAAATTTCAATTTGAGTTCAAGGGATTGCTGATATGCGGCCGTGCTGTCGGTGTTCACTCTAACCTTGGCTAAGGCATCATTTTTAGTAAAGCCAGTGTCGCCGCCGACCGTGTTTATCTCCCTAAATCCGTCGGCTTGATAGCGATAAATCTCGGCCACAGCGCCAATGCGTTCGCCTTGTCCACCTGCATAGGTGTGTAATTTACCGAAGCCATCTTGGCCTAAGGCAAGATCAATTTTGCCGGCTAATGCCTCTTGAGGAATTTGCCGAGACAGCATGTTAATCACCCCACCTGTGGTGCGGGGGCCATATTTTACCGTTGAGCTTCCCTTAAGGATTTCAACCGATTGCATTCTGCCTGAGGTGGGGAAGTAGTAAGCCGCTGGGGAGGCATAGGGGGCGGGAGCGGCGAGAACACCATCTTCCATCACGGTAATCTTTTCAGAACGATTTTGCCCCGTGCCACGCATACCAATGTTCGGGCGCAGGCCATAACCATCTTCTTCTTGAATATAAACGCCGGGCACAGAAGCCAAGGTGCGCATAATATCGGAATATTTAAAGGTTTCTAATTCGGCTTCGGTAATTTGATGGGCGCTACCTGGGGTGGTATCGAGGGGATTTTTACTACCGAAAATACTGATCTGTTCTATTTTTGCGGGGGCTTGGCTGGGCGAATTGGCTTGGGCATTGAAGGCGGTAGTTAATGCGCAGGCTAATAGGCTAAGGCGCATTGGGCTAAGTTGGGTCATTGGGCTCTCCGAATCGGACATGGTGCTTGTCTTTATTTTTTTTGCAAACAGGAATTGTTCTCGTTTGCGGCCGCGGAGCTTAGTTTTATTAACTTAAAACCAACTTAAAATTCTTTATCTTTACAAATGTAAGTCAAATGTTACTTTGTTCGTTACCCTAAGAGGATAAGTCATCGGGTGAGTGAAATGCCGAAACTGAGGTAGACTCGTTGCACCTTTGTTATTCGCCCAATATTGAGCCAGTTAAGATCGAGTTTATATGTTCCTATCGCCGTATTTTTCTAAGCAAAATCAATCAATTTCTGTTTCTGCACAACAAGCCAGTGACTTCGCCAAGAAAATCGCCCAAGACTTTAACCCTATCCACGATGTGGGTGCTAAGCGCTTTTGTGTGCCCGGCGACTTGCTGTTTGCCCTCGTCTTAACCCAGTACGGTTTAAGCCAGAACATGAAGTTTACCTTTGCTGGCATGGTCGGTGATGGCGTCGAGCTGCAATTTCCCGAGCAGGTGAGCGACAGTTTTGCAATCTGCGATAACCGCGAGAAAACCTATTTGCAGGTGAGTCGTCAGGGCGAGGTGAGTCGCTGCGACGCGCAAACCGAATCCTTTATTCGCAACTATGTGGCGTTTTCGGGACACAATTTTATCGATATATTGGTGCCTTTGATGACACAGCATCAAGTGATGATTAACCCCGAGCGTCCCTTAGTGATCTACGAGAGCATGTCATTCGACTTAACCAGCCTCGACTTTGTGGAAGTGAAGTTATCGCTTGTACAACAAGAGCTTAAAATTGATGGTAAGCGTGGCGATGTGACGCTGCACTTTGAGCTGCATAGCGGCGATACCCTCGTTGGCACAGGGATTAAAACCTTAGTCATGAGTGGCCTGCGCCCCTACGAAGAGGCGCAAATGCAACAAATGTGCGCCGCCTATGAAGGGCGCAAAACCGATTTTTAAGCGGTATTTTGAGTCGACATGTTTCGAGTCAGAACTATTTCGAGTAAAACCTGAGTGATTTGGTCAGTGTGGCGCCGAGGGAAAACCAAGGCGCCGATAACGGCTAAGACTCCATTCAAACCACTTTGATTAACAACTGCTTTAAGGCCTGTTATCCCAAGGGTTTAGCTGGCTCTACAACTTAACTGTCTAACCACTGAAGCTTGCTAACTTAACTTTCTAATCGCTTAAGCTTGCTCATTCTTGCCGCTGAAGCCTGCTAACCTCGCTTTCCAGCCGTTTTCCCACTTCACTTAATTAGCTGAGCCATGCAATTTAGCCTTTAGGTTAAGCATCACGTTTATCCCTTAACGCTTGGCCAAAATGGGTTAATCAATAGAAAGTTGCGAGACTGTCTCGGCGACATTCTCCGCGCCAGTGCGAATATCGCCCATCACGGCGGTGACTTCTGCTAATTGCTGTTTGCCTTCCTCGGCGATGCGCTCAACCTCATTCATCATGCTGGTGGCACTGGCCGTCAGTTGGCTGTTCTTATCGACCACAGCGGCGATTTCGCCAGTCGATTTACTGGTTCTTGCCGCTAATTGGCGCACCTCATCGGCCACCACGGCAAAGCCTCGGCCTTGCTCGCCCGCGCGGGCAGCTTCAATGGCGGCGTTGAGGGCCAGTAGATTGGTTTGATCGGCAATCGCACTGATTGTTGCCACAATTGCTTGAATACTTTGGGATTGCTCGTTGAGTTTCAACATAGACTCTGTGGTCTTATGGGTCTGCGCCGCAATTGCGTTTGAGGTGTTTACCGTCGCGTCGAGCAATTGCACGCCGCGGTTAGCCTGTTCCACCGTGCTCTGCGAGGTGGCATGGGCGATATTGGCCGCATCCCGAATCGCATGGCTCTTGATAATCCTCTGGGTAATGTCACTGGCAAACTTGATTACCTTTACCACTTTGCCGTGATCATCCATCACAGGGTTGTAAACGGCCTCAAGCCAAATCGAATCCCCGTAGGCATTTTTACGTTGGAATAGGCCTTTCTTGTATTGCCCGCGTCGCAGGTCATCCCAAAAATGGGGATTATCCTGATAGAAGTTATCGAAGCAGAATAGGCGGTGATGCTTGCCTTGGAGTTGCTCCTTGCTATACCCCATGGTTCTGAGGAAGTTAGCATTGGCATTGAGGATATTACCCTCGGGGCTGAACTCGATAATCGCCTGAGATTTTTGCAGGGCGGCAAACAACGCCGCCTGAGCATCTAGCTGGTATTTATCCTCGGTGATCACCGCCGCAGTTTTCATGATTTTAGTGATTTTGCCATCCAGCTTGATGGGGAAATAGGTCGCCCTGAGCCAGATCTCTTGACCATTCTTGTGTACGCGGGGGAATTTGCCTTCCTTCGCCTGTCCTTGCTTTAATTCGCGCCAAAACTGTTGATACTCAGAGGTATTTACATAGTCTGCGGCGCAAAATAATTTGTGGTGTTTACCGACAATCTCATCCAGTGAGTAGCCTACGGCCTTCAAAAACAGGGGATTGGCATCGAGGATGATGCCATCTGGGGTAAACTCAATCGTCGCGATACTCGCCTTGATTGAATCGACAACGGCCTCGGCTTCCCTGCGTTTGGTTTCGCTTTCTGCGAGGTCTTTACGTAGTGAAGAATTAAACACTGAATACTCCTGATGAGTGGGTTAACTCAAAGACGGCGTTGAGAGCCTAAGCTGAGCATTAGGCACAGAGCATTAGGCTCTTAGCGTTCGGCATAGTGCAATATTGTGTAACTATAGCCATGATTTTACTCGTAAGAGGTATTTCAACGAAACTTAATGCTGTGAGATAGATACCAATTATCGTCAAAATAAGATCACACTGAGGATAAAAAAGAGCGGCATGTGTCGTGCTTCAAAGGCGGGTTATTTATCCAAGGCGCCGCTGCAAGCGCCTTGGATGGTGAGCCTAGGTTAAGCGATTTTTTCTATCTTGGCGGGCAGTCCTTGCCGCGCCGATGCGCCACTGGCCCAGTCCACCAGTGGATAGCGCCCATGGCGGCTTGGGTCGAACAGATTCAAGTCGTTCATATTGACCCCGACGCGGATCAGCGGATTGGCGGCAATCTTTTTATCATCGATGACTATATCCCGCGCGCCTAACTCCTTATGACCATATCCGTGCTCGATGGCAATGCAGTCGGGATGCACGCCCGCCACACATTCCACCAAGGCCACCACACTGCCATTTGGCGTACTGATCTTGACCGTATCTCCGGTCTTGATGCCAAAACGTGCGGCAGTTTGCTCATTGATGCGCACCGGATTATTGGGGTGCACTTGGCGTAAACGATCCGAACCTATGCTCATCGAACTCATGGTATGCGACTTATAACTGCTGATCAGCAGCGGCCACTGTGACTTATCGAACGCTTGCTCCAAGGGCGTGCCGTTGGCGAGCGCAGGGTGATAACGCCGTGGACAGCCGCTCATATATTCGCCGCTCAAGCTATTGCGCCGACTGCCGACCTCAGGGTTCCACAGCATTAAGGGTTTTGGCCAAACTTTGCTGGGGTTGCCCGCCTCGTCGCGACCAGCGCTGATATTCTCAAAGCGGCCGCCACGGGCAAATAAGTAACTGACTTTTTTGACCTCTTCGGGTTTGAGTCTGGCATTGAGTTCCGCTTGAATGCGCCCAACACCACTGAAGTACATATCTTCGGCATTGATATCGGCAACGGGTTTACCAAGGTAAGCCACGTTTGCCGCGCCGTAGAGCGAGAAGTCGGCCGCGCGGCTCAGGGGATGCAAACTGCCATCGGCGGCCTTGACCGCATTGGCGCCAAAGCCGGGAAGATTAAGTTTTATCGCCACTTGGCTCAGGAAGGATTCCATACAAATCACATCGCCGTCGGCAGTTTTGGCGACCCTCGGCTCGACAATCGGCCAGCGTCCGGAGGCTTCTTTGGTGAGCGTGCCGTGCCACGCGGCGCTCCAGCCCCAAGATTCATAGGTTAAAGTGTCGGGCACTATGTAGTCCGACAGCGCCGAAGTCTCATTGATAAAGCTGTCGATGCTGATAAATAGCGGTAATACTTTAGGATCTTTTAATTGTGCACCAATGGCTTCGCCGAGTCCCGCCTGACCATAAATCGGATTACCCATATGGTTGATCCACGCCTTGAGTCGATAGGGATAACCATGCACCGCCGCAGTTAAATGCTCACCGAGCAGGGGCGATGAGATAGGGAACCAAGGCTCCTTCGACGGATAGGGCGACTCACCCGCATCGACTTTACGGCGGTATTCAGAGGTTTTCTCGTAGGGGAACTTAGAGCGGGAAAGGAATACGCCCTTAGGTTCGACTCTGCCGTCAAACTCCTGCAAATTGTACCTTGGGCCAGCTCCAAAGGCGGGGAAGGTGCCGCCCTTAGCCATAGCGCCGCCCTTAAGATTTAGGTTACCAATCATGGCGTTAAGCATCATGATCGCCCATGCACTGTAAAAACCGTTAGCACTCATGGTACCGCCGTGGGAAATCACCGCCGCCTTAGTGCCGTGATCTGTGAATTTGTGGGCGAGGGCGGCAATTTGCGCCTCGCTGATATCGCACTCCTTGGCGTAGTCCGCCATCTCGACGCTGCGCGCGGCTTCACTGAGCTGCTGAAAACTCGATTTCACCCTCAGCTCGCCCTTTGGCGTATTCACGATTTGCTCAACCTCAAGTTGCGCTTTGGCGCATTGTCCGGCGGGTAGGAGCTGCCCAGTAGCGGCATCGACAACCAGTGGTGAATCCTGCTCGCCGTAGGCTTTACCTTCGAAGGGCAAGCCGAGATCACTGGCATACAAATATTGGCCGTATCTGGGGTGATTTGGCGTGCTGATGATTAAGAAGCTGGCATTACTAAAGCCGCGATAACCCGCAGCTTTCGCCGCCTCGGCATTGGGCGCGGTTAAAAATGCACTGGCGTAGCGTTGGTTATCGATAATCCAGCGCAGCATGCCCATGGCGAGGGCGGAGTCGGTTGCGGGGCGAATGGGCAGCCAAGTATTGTTACCCGCGCAGGGCTGGTTCGAGGTGTTGGGCAGCATGGGCGACACCACCACATAACTGAATTCTCGCCCATCGACCCGAGCGTTGGCTAACTGCCGTGCTTGGCGTTTAAAAGGATTGCCGGACTGCTGCGGCGAGGTGCCGATAAACAGCAGAAACTCGCTATTGTCCCAATCGGGCTTAAGATGAGCGTACTTTTTTAAATCGTCGAGCAGGGCACCCGCACCTGCGCGATAGGTAAAGCCGCAATAGGCGCCGTGGTTGGCAAAATTTCGTGTACCGAAACTATTGAAGGTAAAGCGTTTAATGATGACATCTCGGCCCTCATCCGAAGCGTTCGACACCAATAATTGGTTGGCCTTGGGGCCATATTCAGGATTATTGGCATCGAGTGGCGTACTGATATCGCGGATGGCTCTTAAGCCTTCGACTTGGCCTTCGCCAAATAAGTCACCGCCATCGACGACCTCGGTCAGCAGCTGCTCGAAACTGATGCTTTGCCATTGACCACTGCCGCGCGGCCCGACCCGTTTAAGGCATTGGGTGACGCGATACGGGCTATCTAGTTGTTCTAACATGGCATTGCCACGGGCGCAGGCAGTAGAGCGCCCCTGTAAGCCTTGCTCTTGATAAGCACTCAAGCCCACAAAGGCGGTTTTGATCGGCGTATCGAAGTCAATATGTTCCCGCGCCGAGAGTGGATGATAGGGATTACCGCTGATGCGGAGGATCTTATCTGTCTTATTGTCGATACGGGCACGCACACCACACTTGGTCCAGCAGCCGAGACACATGGTATTGGCGATGCGTTGTTCATCGTTGCCAATCAGCTGGCCTGAGGTTAAATCCACTTTATATTCAGGGGCTAGCGAATTGCCATGGATGGGGTCTTGGGTGGTTTTCCCCGAACTGCCATTCACCACGCCTTTGCCCATTTGCGCTAAGGTATGGCTGTAACCTGCGGCAAATAATCCCACGCCACCCGTCACTGCTGCGCCTTTGATAAAACGACGTTTACTCTTATCCATCACGGACTCCTTAATGCGGTAACTTTTCTTAATATGGACGGTGCTGTGGCTCAAGAGGCCAACTGAGTTGAGCGTGGTTGATGGCGAATAAATTCAGACACTAATACCATCAGCGCGAGCCAGAGGCCGAAGGTGCCAGCGATACCTAATAGGCCCTCTGGCCCCCATGGCAATTGATAGAAATAAGTGCCCGCGCCGTATTTAGGGTCAGTTTGCGCTTGGATAAGTACAATCCAGCGAAATCCCCATGCCAGATGCACCGCCGTTAAACTGACGACTAACATCAATACCGAGGGGAGGCGGCGCACTGCTAATGCCAATGCCAGCAGGGCTAGGGTAACCAATACCCAGATCGCGGCGAGTTGCCAGCTTGGGCTGGTGTCTAATAACTGCGCCGCTTCGTGCGCCGAGCCTTTATCGAATAAGGCCCAGCCGATAAGACACAGGGCGAAGAGACCAAAGCTTGCCCTGACCCATTGCAGTAATCTGTCTTGGGTGCTGGTTTGATAACCGTGCAAAACACGATTGAGCAGGGCGAGAGTACCGCAGGCGGCGAGTAGGGCACTGGTCGCCATCAATGGCGGTAACCAATAGGTATGCCAGAGTGGCCGTGCTTTGATCGCCATGGTTTCCATTCCGGTATAAAGCGCAATACTGCAGGCGCTTAGGCTAGCAATCAGTGCGATTGGCTTGATCCATTTATCACTATCCCAGTCTCCTAGGCGGATAAGTTGGGCAATACGCCTCATCCAATCTTGGGACGATTCCCCTGGTGTCGAGGCTTTAGTTGGCAAGTATTGGCGCAGTAACAGCCAAGCAAAAAGGGCACTCGCACCGGAAAATACCGGCAGTAAAAAAGCGCCGTACCACATCCACGAATG
Source organism: Shewanella seohaensis (assembly GCF_025449215.1). Classification (NCBI taxonomy): domain Bacteria; kingdom Pseudomonadati; phylum Pseudomonadota; class Gammaproteobacteria; order Alteromonadales; family Shewanellaceae; genus Shewanella; species Shewanella seohaensis. The sequence continues at coordinate 4,515,496 of NZ_CP104900.1, read as the reverse complement.
CGGCCTGATTTGGGCATAGAAATGCCATGCCCGCAGCGGTTGGTGCAGGTCAGCAAGCAGCGCAATCGGCGCGACTATGCCAGAGGTGAGCATCAAACAGGCGCAGAGCTTGAGCAGTCTGGCATCGGTTTGTTTCGCGCTAAATAAATGTATGGTCGCCACCCACACACTGGCGTAGGCCAAACCCATCAAAAAGAAGTATTGCACCGCCCAGGGCAGCCAAGTGATGGCGATATCTGGGGTAAAGATTTCTTTAATGACCATGGTGGATCTCCTCGCCAGTGTCTGTCAGTAGGGTGCGAACGGGGGCTTGGCCGCTGATCCTGTGTTCGAAGGCGCTGTTCATGCCGATGTAAAACACTCTAGGTGCCGTGTTGGCATCGGGCTTGAGCACCTTGATATCCGCTTGATTCGCTTTGAGTAGCTGGCTGATGTGGCTGTGAGGATCGTTCAGATCGCCAATCACCCTCGCTTCGCCGACGCAGGTTTCGACACAGGCGGGTAAGAGTCCTGCTTCGAGCCTGTGGGCGCAGAAGGTGCATTTATCGGCGGTGTTGGTCTCATGGTTGATAAAGCGGGCATCGTAGGGGCAAGCCTGCACACAGTATCCACAGCCGACGCACCATTCGTTGTTGACGACCACTATGCCATCAGGGCGTTGGAAGGTGGCACCCGTGGGGCAAATCGGGATGCAAGGCGGGTTTTCACAGTGATTACACAGTCTTGGTAACATCAAAAATGCGGGCGGCGTAACAGCATCCTGTTGCGACACTTCGTATTGCTGCACTGTGGTACGAAATTGCCCCAAGGGCGGCAGGTTTTCGAAGGTGCACGCCACGGTACAGGCCTGACAGCCGACACAGCGACGCAGGTCAATCACCATGCCGTAGCGTTTGCCCGTAGCTGCAGTTTGAGCCGTCGGTTGGGCTTGCACTTGCACGACGGGAATGAGCGCGGCGCCGACACTCACACTGGCCATTTTTCCGAGAAACTGACGTTTACTCTTGTCCATAGGAATTTCCTTCACTCTTACAGATAAAACGGGTCGAAAGACTTAGGGTTTAGCGTTTGAGGCATTCTGTAAAAGGCGGGGTGGCATCTCTATAGTGGTTTTCCACATATCGGATAGGGACTTGATCTAGCGCAACAAATATCAGTTAGAATGACCTCTCAAAAAATAGGGGTTATGATTTAGCAAAACAAAATGGATGTAATCCTAGGGCTAAGGAGTATGGCACAGTGTTGAGTGTTGTCGTATCAACTGTCGTATCAAGCGTCGTATCCGTATCAAACAATGGCAATGGCTGGAGCTGGGGCAGGCTATCGGGAGTGAGACTCATCATTGCCTTCGCTGGTTTGTTGAGTTTGAGTGTGGTGGCCGAGGAATCGGCCGCTCAAATGGCGCAGACTGGTGTTTTAAGCTTAGCGCCTGCCGCGCAACAGATGGATGACGCCGCGAACTATCAAGTGGTTGATGTGGGTGTATTGGCCATTCGAGGCTACAAGGGCACCATCAATCGTTGGCAACCGCTGATGGGGTGGCTTGAGTCACAAATTCCCAATAGTTACTTTAGGTTACATCCATTAAGCCTTGAAGAGTTAGCCAGAGGGGTCGAAACCGAGGGTCTCGATTTTGTTATCACTAACCCTGGTCAGTCGGTGATGTTGGCGCGGCAGTATTCCCTGTCTTGGCTCGCTACCCTACGAAGCCCTATCAATAATGGTGCGGCCATGCAGGTGGGGTCGGCGCTGGTGGTCAGGGCCGATTCCCCCTATCAGACCTTAAAGGATCTCAAAGGCAAGCGCCTTGGCATAGTCTCCAAAAATGCCTTCGGTGGTTATCTCACTATGGTCTACGAGGCGCAGCTAAAGGGCATAGATTTAATCCATTTAGTGGGGGATATCATTCCCTTAGGATTTCCGCTCGATAACCTAGTGTATCAGCTTGGCGGTACAGGTCAGCAGGGTGGGACAAGTGAGCTTAGTGCTACAGATGAACCAAGCGTTAAAACATCAAGCGGTAAAGCTCCCAGCGTTAAAGCTCTAGGCTTAGATGCGGCGATTGTGCCCGTCTGCCAACTTGAGCAAATGCAGGCCGAAGGCTTGATCAACATAAAGGATTATCGGGTGCTCGATAATCAGGCGCCCGTTGGGTTTCATTGCCAAGTGTCGAGTCGGCTCTATCCCAACTGGTCGATGGCTAAGACCAATCGTGCGACACAAACCTTAGCTAAGCAGGTGACTCAAGCCCTGCTAGCCTTACCCGAAGACAGTCCCGCCGCGAGAGCCGCCGAATCCGCGGGTTGGACTACGGCCGTGAGTCAACTGGCGATTGATCAACTGCTTAAAGATCTCGATATGCATCCCCTGCAAACTCCGTGGTGGCAGCGAGCGTGGCAATGGGTGAAGCTGCATCAGCATTGGGCTTGGCTAGCGTTGGCGATTTTAGTGCTGCTCAACGTGTACCATTTCTGGCTCGAATATCGCTTTAGCCGCCGTGGCCGTGAGTTGATCAATACTCAGAGGCAACTCAATGAAAACCGCGCCCTGTTGGAACATGCCCAGCGCATCGCGATTGCGGGGGAGTTAGGGGCGAGCCTATCCCATGAACTCAATCAACCGCTGGCGGCGATTGGCCATTATTGCCATGGCGCCGAGGTGCGTTTGCAGCGTGGAACCCGTCCTGAAGAATTACAAGCTGTGCTGAACTTAATTCAGCAAGAGGTCAGCCGCGCCGACAGTATTATCAGCCGTTTGCGTAACTTATTGAAAAAGCGGCCAGTCTCCAAACAACCTTTATATTTGCACCAACTTGTGAACGACACTGCGCCGCTACTCGCCTATGAGCTGGAGCAGCATCAGATCCAGCTTTCCACCAATATCAGTGGTGAAGCCTATCAATTGCCCTTAGATGAAGTCGGCATGCAGCAGCTATTGCTCAACCTATTGAAGAATGCCGCCGATGCCTGTGTGCAGCGTCAGCAGGCTGAGCTTGACCTTGCAAAACCCTATCTGCCCACAATCGATATCGATCTTAGGTATCTTGAGCGCAAGATACTGCTCACTGTGACAGACAATGGCACTGGGCTGACCGAGGATGCCAATCTGCTGATGCAGGCCTTTTATTCGACTAAGTCCGAGGGCTTAGGGCTGGGGCTGGTGATCTGCCGTGATATTGCCGAGAGTCATGGTGGCCGTTTTAGCCTAGAAACCGCCCTCGGTGGCGGCTGCCAAGCACAGGTTTCCTTACCCCGTAAGCTAGATGGAGCACCAGCATGAGCCACGAATTGCCCGTGTATTTAATCGATGACGATGAGTCGGTGCGCCGCTCGCTGCGGTTTATGCTCGAAAGCTATGGCCTGACTATCCACGATTTTGATAGCGCCGAGGCATTTTTTGCCGCCATCGATTTGAGTGAGCCGGGCTGCGCCTTAGTCGATGTGCGTATGCCGGGCCTTAGCGGGCCACAGTTACATGCGCAATTAGTGCAGCATAATAGTCCGCTGGCGGTGATTTATCTTACCGGCCACGGCGATGTGCCCATGGCGGTGGAGGCGTTAAAACTCGGGGCGGTGGATTTTTTCCAAAAGCCCGCCGATGGCGCCAAGTTGGCCGATGCGGTAGTCAAAGCGCTAGAGCATGCCAAGGCGCATTATCAAGATAATCAATATGTAAACACCTATTTGGCGCTTACGCCGCGTGAGCGGGAAATCCTCTCTCTTATCGCTAAAGGCTATAAAAATCAGGAGATTGCCGATACGTTGTGCATCGCTATGCGCACGGTCGAGATTCACCGTTCTAATCTTATGCGGGGCATGCAGGTTGGCTCGCTCGCCGAGATGATCTTAATCTATAGTCGTATCGCCGATCGCCTTCCCCCGCATAAAACTCACCTTTCTTGGGGCGAATTGGCGTATCCTTGGCCGTTTGATGTGAGCTAACGCATTCAGCCCTAGGTGCTGAATTGCCAAGGCTCGATGATTGCCTTATTTTAGGGGCTAACTTTTAAGGCCAAGACTTTTAACATCCCGATTTTTGAAGTCTAATGCCGCTTTTGGACAACCTTATCGTTCGCTTTGTGCATAAGGTCTCCCGTTTGGATAAGGAATGAAATGCCAAGCTTGATTCGTATTGTGCTGATTGATACGCACCTTCCGGGCGTTGTGGAACTCGCCCTCAATGGCCATACCAATATTTGTGGTACTAACGCCTCGGGTAAAACCACTCTGCAACGTTTAGTGCCTGTATTTTATGGCGAATATCCTAGCCGCGTTGTGCCTTCAACCCGTGATAGTTTCGAGCGTTGGTACTTGCCACACGATTCAAGCTACATCATTTACGAATATCAAAAGGCCGATGGCTTGCTCTATCAAGCCGTGCTGGCGTCGGCGGGCGATGGTAAAGGGGTGAACTACCGCTTTATCGGCAAAGGTTTCGAGTTAAGCGATTACATTAAAAACCAAAATGGTGACACCATTTTATGCCACACCATGGCAGAACTCGGCCGCGAATTAAAACGTCAAGGCGTAGCTACCACTAACTTGCTGAATACCCGCGAATACCGCGCGATTATTCAAAACGATCGCACCCTGTTAAGCACAGGCAGCAACCGCAGCGAGCTGCGAGCCTATGCGCACCAATTCGCCCTGTGTGAAGGTGAGCATTCACTGCGCCACATCGAGAAACTCGCCAAGGCGGTGCACTCCAAAGAAGGCAAAATGGAAACGGTCAAATCCATGATCGCCGCCATTTTGGAAGAAGACGGGGTGAATCCACCTAGCTCACGCCTCAATCCACAACGCGTTGAGGCGTGGATCCGCGAGAGTCAATTAATCCAAGGCTTTGAAGTGATCCGCCCCGAGTTTGAAAAACTCGAGCAGGAATTTAACCAATTGCTCAGCGCCGAGATGCGCCTCTCGAGTCTGTCCCGTGGTTATCGCAACGACGAAAGCCTAGAGGCCGATCGTTTAGAGATCCAACAAACCCTGTCTAAGGAGCTGAATTTAAAGCTTCGGATGTTGGACGACGAATGGAAAGAAGTGCGTGACGAGCTAAACCTTGACCTATCCGCCGCCAAGGGCGACGTGGCCAAGTGCGAGTACGAACTCGATGCGATTGAAGATCAGCACGGCGCCTTTTTAGATGCCAATATCGAGCAAGCCAAGGCGGACTTGGACATGCTGCCAAACTGGCGCGCGGACATGGAAAACTTAAGCGAGCGCCATAAATTACAAACCGAAAAACACCAAGATATTGAAGCGGCTTACAATGCTCGCCGCAGTAAAATTGGCGAGCAGTTAAACCGCGAACTGGAAGGCTTACACGCGGATCAAGACAAGCAACGCGAAGCGCGCGACAAACAGCGTGAAGTGGCAAGAGCCGATCTCGATGCCCTCGAAGCCCAATGGCGCAGCCAAATGGATGCAGGCAAGGCAAGCTTTAGCGAGCAGGAATATCAATTCAAACTCAATGCCGCCGAGCTTAAATTACGTGTCGATGGCGTGACCTACACCGAGGAAGAAAAGTTAAGCCTCGCGATTTTCGACGAGCGGATTCACCGCGCCGACGAAGAGCAAGAAAGCTGCAACGCTAAGGTGGAGCGTTTAAGTAGCGATGAGCGTAAGCTGCGCGCCAAACGCGACCAAGCCAACGAAGCCCTGCGTATCGCCAGCCTGCGGGTTAACGAGCGCCAAACCGCGCTCGATGAACTGCATCATATGCTGTTCCCGCAGTCCCATACCTTGCTCGAGTTTCTGCGTAAGGAAGCCCAAGGTTGGGAGCAGAGTCTGGGTAAAGTCATTGCCCCCGAGTTACTGCACCGCACCGATTTACATCCGAGCGTGACAGGGACGAGCGACACCCTGTTTGGGGTGCATTTGGATCTTAAAGCCATTGATGTGCCTGAATATGCCGCCTCCGAGCAGGAGCTGCGTATTCGTTTAAGCAAGGCAGAAGAGGCCCTGCAAAGCGCGCAGGAATTACAGGCCGAGGCCGAATCACAGCTGGTGGCGATTAACGGTGAGCTGGATAAACTCAGCCGTGAACTCACCTTCGCCCGCACGGCTTACAAGAATAGCCGCGATGATTTACGTCGTCTGTTCGATGAAAAACGCAGTGAGCAGGACAAGATCAACAAGGCGCTGGCCGAGCGTAAAGCCTTTGCCCAGCAGCGCTTAACTCAACTCGATGGCGAGCTAAAGCAGCTTAAGCATCAACATCAGCTCTGGCTCGAAGAGCAAAAAGAGCAGGCGCTCGAAGCGCGGATGGAAAAACAAGCCTACTGGCAGGAAGTCATTGGCGCGCTCGACAATCAACTCGGGCAAATCAAGGCCACTATCGACGCTCGCCGCGAAAGCGCTAAGGCCGAGCAGAAAGCCTGCGAAACCTGGTACAAAAACGAGCTTAAGTCCCGCGGTGTGGATGAGGACAATATCCTTAAACTCAAGCAACAAATCCGTGAGCTTGAAACCAAAATCAGCCGCGCCGAGCAGCGCCGCAGCGAAGTATTGCGCTTCGATGATTGGTATCAACACACTTGGTTGCTGCGTAAACCTAAGTTGCAGACCCAATTGAGCGACGTAAAACGTGCCGCCTCGGAAATCGATCAGCAGCTTAAAGCCAAGACTCAAGAAGTGAAGACTCGCCGCCAACAACTCGAGACCGAGCGTAAGGCCTCGGATGCGGCGCAAATTGAAGCCTCTGAAAACTTAACTAAACTGCGCGCCGTGATGCGTAAGTTGGCCGAGCTGAAACTGCCCGCCAACAATGAAGAAGCTCAGGGCAGCCTTGGTGAGCGTTTGCGTCAGGGCGAAGATTTATTGCTAAAACGCGATTATTTGATGGGCTCGGTTAAGCAATATGTGGAGCATTTTGACTCTGTAATTGCCAGCAAGTCAGGCTCAGGTTTAGCCGAGACTTGGGAGCGCGCTCGCGAAGAATCGAGCTTTATCAATGACAAAGGTATACGCCTGCTGGATTACCGCAAGCTAGTGCCACAGCTTGAACAGTTACTCAATGTGATTGTGCCGCAATCGATTATGGCGCTGCGCGAACAGGGGCGGATCTTCGGGGTCGACTTAACCGCCTTCTACGATGTACTTGCCGATATCGACCGTCGCATCGCCTCCCAGAGTGCGCGCATTACCCGCGAAGTGGGCGAGGAGTTATTCCTCGATGGCGTATCCGAGTCTGCGGTACGTATTCGCTCTAAGATCAGCGAATTAGAGTTTTGGCCTGAGCTTGAACAGTTCGTTAAAGCCTTCAAAAATTGGAAAGCCGACGGCTTTAATGGTCTGCCCGATGAGGAATACACCAACAGCATGCGCCGCGCCTTAGACATTATTGGCCGCGCGGCCTTAACCGGCGGCATTGCTAAGTTGCTGGAAATCGAGCTGCGCCTGAAAGAGGGCAACAGCGATCTGGTGATCCGCACCGACCGTCAGCTTAACGAATCCTCGAGCCATGGTATGGCTTATCTGATCCTGTGTAAGTTCCTGCTGGCCTTTACGCGCTTGTTACGTGGCCGCGCCGATGTGACCATTCACTGGCCGATCGACGAGCTGGGCACACTGCACCACACCAACGTGAAGAAGATCTTCGATGCCTGTGGTAACAACAATATCAGCGTGTTAGGCGCCTTCCCGAACCCTGAGTCAGAAGTGCTGAACCTGTTCGAGCACCGTTACATTATTAATAAACAAACTAAGAAGTTGCAGGTGGTGAAGCCCAAAGCCAATCCGATTGCCGATATGTTGAGTAAACGCCTGAGCAAGGAGGCCATCTAATGAGTGCTGCCATGAATGAGTCAAACCAAACCGTATTAGTCGGTACGGGCGCCATTATCGAACTCTTGCTAAAAGGTGAGTTTATTTGCCGTACCACCAATGAAGATGGCTGGCGCGCATTGAAAAATAACAGCACCCGCGAGCGGGTCGAGGCTTATCTGAATCAAATCAATCGCACAGTGGCTTCGGCCGCCGAGGGAGATGTGTTTTTCTGCGGTTATTTGCAGTTAGGCGAAAGCGAACGCAAGGTGATTTCATCGCAGTTTAAGGATATTTGTCAGGCACTTATCCCTATGGTGGAGTGGCTGGTATTAGTGCAGGAAGCCAGCGGCCAAGATGCCCCCTTAAGCGAAGGCGCGCCAGTACGTTTAACCGAGTTGCAAAGCCGAATTGAAGATACGCCCGCGTTTCGTGAGCAGTTGGCCAAACTCAGTCAATACCGTTTATTTGGCTCAACCAGTACCAATAGCGATGCGCAAATTAAGTTAGTGTTCAAGCGCTTAGTGGAGCTTGGTTATCTGGTGCGCCCTAACGTGGAAAAACAAATTTATATCGCCACTGGCAAGTTGGATTACCTGTACGAAGTGATCCGCTTTATCGACGAGACCGAAGGCCTCAGCCTTGAAGCGCAGGCGGAAACGGCGACGCAGCGGGATTTACTATGATGCCTTGGACGATAACGCACAGCTTCAACCAAGGAGGCCGCGATGAGTAGTAACTTACATCAGGCTGGGGTTAAGCTACTCAAGCAGTTAGGTCGCCATGCAGACATTATTATGGACGCCTATCTGGCAGGCTCGCTCAAGGAAGAGAGCCATGACCCCGCCGTAGTTGAAAAACTCAAGCAGGCAGGGATTTTATGGCGCCCAGAGCCAGACCAAGAGCTGCGCCTTAAACGCTCGGTGCGTGCCTTGCTCGAAGAGGGCCTAAGTGATGAACGCAATCGCCAAATCGACTCCAACGTCGGCTCAGCGCTCGCCACCATTAAGACCTTGGCCGACCATTATAAAGAAGCGCGCCACAGCTCAGATTACAGCGCCGCCGAGGCGTATCTGTCTGATTTAAGTGAGCATGTGTATAGCTTTGCCGACAGTTTACGTTACTCCATCCGCGTGTTGTGGGGACGCATCAACAACGAGTTCGGTTATGTCGGTACCATTAACGCTAAGATCCGTGAAAACGAACTCGCTCAAAGCCAAGTATCTGAATTGCTCAATGGCTTGGAGATGTTCCAGTTTAGCGAATTAGGTGAAATCGCCGGTGATATCCGTGAGCTGCGTAAGCTGCTGGTGACGACTTTGCAGGAAACCATGAGCGACTGCGCCCAGGAACTCAGTGTGGTGCAGGGCAGGTTGCTGGAACTTCTCGGCCGCTTTAGGCAAATTCGCGGCCGTACTCGCTTGCTTAAGGGCTGGTTACTGTACACCGATTTGCATCCGGATTATCGCCCTGCGGACCATGTGTCTCATAAGGAAATCCCAAGCCTTTTCAATCGCGCCGAAGTGTTATTGGCCCCAGCGTCTGTGGATGTGCATAACGCCAGCCAAGAGTTTGAGCTGATGAACATTGTCGCCCATATCAAGGCAATTAGCCGCCAGGGCATAGTCGAGACTGTACGCGAGCAGGATGTGGCCGTGCCGCTGACGCAGAATGAAGACTTTGATATTCCTGATAATCCACTCAAGCAAGCGGTCGACACTTACTTTGTCGACGTGATTGAGTCGGGCTTACGTCAGTCGGCGCTCGATTACTTAGCTGAAAAAGCCCTGCCATGGGATGCCGAAAGCTGGATTTATCAAGTGATTGGCGGCTACGAAGGCTTACCCGATGAGCATAAGGCCTATTTCGAGTTAGAGCCCTTAGGCGAACCCCATCCGATCTACAGCGGTAACTTTATTATCCGCGATGTGGAATTATGGCTCGCCTAGGTAAACAGCAGTTGCAACTCTTGGAGGGCGTTTATCTTAATCGCTCTCCAAGGGTAAAACTCAGCCCGAATTGGCGAACGATTTACCGCGAGTTAGAAGTGGGCGAGCTGGATGGTGCGGAAAAATATTTGTGTTTTGTGCCGCGAGATTTTGAGTTGCTGCGCCAAGGTGTATTGGCAAAAGAGGGCGTCGATTTACAGGCGCTGGACTTTAATCTAGACCGTATCGCCATGTCCGCTCAAAGCCAGAATGAAAAGCTGGCGAGTATCCGCCCAGAAGCCGAGTATGTTTTGTTGAAGTATCTCGGTTTTGAATCCCCTCCCATGGGGATGTCTGCGCGTTCTGCGTTACGCACTCCCTTAGATGAAGCGCAGCAGCTTTGCCATGAGCTTAATGTTAACGCCATCTTAGTGGTTGAAAACCTAGATATATTCGATGCCATCACCCAAGCGCGCTTACCCGCCGAACTTAGCCGCGTTATGGTGATTTACCGTGGTAGCGGCCACCATTCACCCATTGGTGTGCGACAGTTTTTACAGGCGATGGCGGGTAAAATGCCGATCATTGCCTTTACCGATCTCGACCCCGCAGGGCTGCAAATTGCCCATACCTTAACGGGCATGACCCATTGTATCGTGCCCCAGTTAGCGCTTTTTGCACCTAGCGAGTTACTCGCTATCCCACAGATTAATTCCGCTGATGACTTTGCCAAGCAAGCGCCTCAGGCTAAATACTTACTGTCAGCCGACTTAAAAAATTGGCAGCAATTAAGCCTTTGGTTAATTCAGCAACGCATTAGCATTAAACAGCAGCACCTGCTGGCGCATCGGCTTGAGCTAGTGCTACTGGCATATTGTTAGTCGTTACTCTTCACGATCTCTCTATTAACACCGTAATATGTAGATTTTAATTCTGATTAAATTGTTTATTTGGTTTTTAAATCTAGCATTATTCAAGCTGAATCGATTAATTGTGTTTATTTGGTTTAAATACTGTTTAAATTTTGATTTTTCAACTTGCATCTTAATAGCGCAATTATTAATCGATAATTTTATTTTTAATAAAAATCATATAAATACAAAATTTTTGTGATGAGTTTGGCTTAATTGAAAATGAAATAAGTAAATTTATTCATTGAATTTACTGTCAGCATGTTTCACTATCCCCGCCTGAACCGAAAAGGGAATGGCGATTTTGCTCATCAAGGAAGATGAATAATAAAAGATGAGCTATTTGGGGAAACCATAAGCATGATTAAATCACTTTCGACGCGGATCTTTATCGGTCTGTTTGCGGGACTTATTCTCGGCACCTTAGTGCAATATTTTCTAAACGATATTGGCTTCTTTTCTGGCAATTTAGTCGAACTGGCTGGCGGCGTCGGCACTATGTTCGTCAATATGATCATGATGTTGGTCGTGCCTCTGGTGTTTGTCAGTATCGTTTGCGGCGTGTGTGAGCTGCAGGACTTAAAAAGCTTTGGCCGCCTTGGCGGCAAAACCTTCGGCTTTTACATCGTTAATACCGTGGTCGCTATCTCAACCGCCCTGTTAGTGGTGCTATTGCTCGACCCTGGTAAAGGCGTCGATATGAGCAGTACCGATGGTGTGGCGATTACCGCGACCGAACTTCCCAGCTTAATGGCGCTGCTGATTGATATAGTGCCGCGCAACCCGGTGGCGGCTTTTATGTCGGGCAATATGCTGCAAGTGATCTTTATGGCACTGATGCTGGGCGGGGTGATTAAATCCCTCGGCGAGCATGTGGCTGGCGCGGTACAAGGTTTTCAAACCGCCAATAAAATCATGATGAAACTGATTTCTGTGGTGATGAGCCTTGCACCTTATGGCGTGTTTGCGCTGATGTTTAAGTTAGGCGCCACCTTAGATGCGGCAGTATTTATGAGCGTGCTCGAATATGTCGTGATCATTCTGGCGCTGTTATTACTGTGGATTTTTGTGGTCTATCCGCTGGCGGTGGGATTCTTCACACCGATTTCGGCCAAGAGCTTTCGCGAGAAAACCCAAGAGCAAGTGCTGTTTTCCCTGTCTACTGCCAGCTCTAATGCCACGATTCCTGTGACTATGCGCACCCTAACGGAAAAGCTTGGGGTTAACCGCGCCGTGGCAGGTTTTGGTGTGCCGCTTGGGGCGACCATGAATATGGGCGGCGTGGCGATTTATATCACGATTGCGATCTTCTTTGTCGCCAATGCCTTCGGCATGCCAATCACCAGCGAGCAATTGCCATCGCTGCTGTTTAGTATCTTCCTGTTATCCGTTGGCGCGGGTGGTGTGCCCGGTGGCGGCATGGTGATGATTGGGGTATTAATCCATCAAATGGGCTTGCCGATTGAAGCCTTTGCGATTGTGGCCGCGCTGGATCGCATCATCGACATGGTGCTGACCTCCTGCAACGTGGTGGGGGATACGGCGGTGTTGACCATCGTCGACCAAACCGAAAAGGCTCATCAAGTCGAGCTGGTCGATAGCGAGTCTTAAATCGCACAACTAAAAAAGCCACTGATTACAGTGGCTTTTTTGTATCAGGACGAGACATGCCCTTACTGGCTGCACTTCTGTTTTAGTTGGCTGACCGCTTCACTAAATCCCACGGCCACTAAGGTTGAGCTAGTGTATTTGCTTGAGCGAAACGAAACAGCCTCAAGGCTTAGCTCTTGAGTTTGCAACTGAGCTAATGCCTGCCACAGATCGTCATCGGCCTTTGGCAAACTGGTAAAGTTCATCAAGGTCGCGGTGCCGCGGAATTTCACACTGTGCTGCTTGTCGCTGCGAATAATTAGCACGCTCGGATCGCTACCAAATGCAAAGGATTCACCCATAGTGACGTTTAAAATGGGTTGGGTTTCGCCAACGGAGCAGCTCAAGCTCAGCTTGAGGCCTTTATCAATAAAGTCGATGCTATGGCTTTTAGGGACGGGTTCTGCGGTGTCTAAGCTTGTGGCTAAATCTTCCTTGGCATATGCGTAGCCTAAATGACTGACGAGCATGAGGGCCAGTAACTGTGTTTTCACTTTACTACCTTGTTAATTGTGCGGACGAATACAGGTGATGATTTGTGTTGCTACATTGTCAAAATGTTGGCGATTATAAAGAATCTTGACGCATTTTAATAACCCTTTTGGGTTAATTGGTCTTGAATTTGATTCAAAAGGTTAGCCTTTGGTATCAAACGCCGTTTAGGTTGAAACTCGGGCTATTATCTCAAGCAATAATTTCAATTCAAACATGCACTTATGCAATGCCGACTAAATTAATACCAAAGTGCGAGGCACATTTTTTGTTCATAAAATAAAAAAGCCACTATTATCAGTGGCTTGTTTTAATCTTTGGCACTCGGCATTGTTTGGCAATGGCTGGTTTCGTGATGCATAGCACTCACTCTCAAACAGCAATGCCGCTTACGGGGCGATGTCGCCGTTTATTTACGAGTCATCTTATCCAAGTAACCCATGGCAAATGCCGACACCACGAAGGTGATATGGATAAGCAAGTACCACATGATTTTGTCGTTATCGATATTCTTCACATCCATAAAGATTTTCAGTAGGTGAATTGACGAAATCGCCACAATGGAGGCGGCCACTTTGTTTTTTAGTGAGCCCGAATCTAATTTACCCAACCAGCTGAGCTTCTCACTGTCTTCGCCGACATCCAGCTGCGAGACAAAATTCTCGTAGCCAGAAAACATCACCATCACAATCAGACCGCCCACTAGGGTGATATCAATTAAGGACAGGGTGACCAGCACCAGATCCACTTCGGTCATCTCAAAAATAATCGGCAGAATATGGAAGATCTCTTGGAAGAATTTAATGCCTAAACCCAACAACACTAGACTCAGTCCCAAGTAGATGGGCGCCATAATCCAGCGTGATGCGTACATTAGCCTTTCAAATATTTTTTCCATATGGAGCAAATCCTTAGTGGTTAAAGCTTAATAATCGAATCTATGAAGCCAAAACAATAACATACTGGGTTAACGCCGCGCTATCGGCCAATCGCAAAGGCGTGAGGTATATGCAGGTTAGCCTGTATAGGCTGATATGTTCTGATCAACACTAGATTTGCGGTTTAGTGAATCAATTTAATGGTTATCTAATGCGGCCTTACGGCCGAGGTAAGTCAAAGTCGTGGGTCTTCAACCCACACCCGACCAAGAGGATCAACAGCAATTCCCTCTTGGATCTCCCTTGCCGCCCCTAGCGAAGTTACATGCATTGGTTAGTGGCTTCGTGCTTATTCAAAAATCGCTAACGCCCTTCAGCAACTTCGCAGGGGAAGGTGAACTTCTGTGGTCCCAGTGTTGGCTGCTAATCCTAAAAGAGTTGTGCCTGCCTCATCTTTCTGAACTAATCTGGTATTCAAAGTGTACTATCACTCTGCATAGCCATTTAGATTCATATTATTTAAGCCTTCAATAGCAAATAATTTTCTTAACTCAATATCTATTTGGCATGAATCTAGAAAGTGACCTTGAACAAATTGACGAAATAGGATGAGAGCAAAGTTTGCAATATCATCAAGCGAACCTAATGCTTTGAAAATTTCATATATTAATCTAGACAGACTTTGTTCGCAGGTATCGCCTTCGAGACAGAGCATTGAAGACTCGCAGCAAGCATACACAACATGTTCGGTATATCTCCATTCGAAGAAGCTTCGCTGAGCTTTGAGTTCAATATATGCTGAGCACATTGATTTCAAACAACACTCCGTTAAAACTTGCAGTGCTATATCTGTAGATGGGTAGTTATTCGGATACATTTTAAGTATTTTGGCTGCAAGGTATTGGCCTTTTTCTTTCTGGCTACATAGTTCAACTACATCTCTGTGCATTATTGGGACAGTCAAACCATATTGAACATGACATTCAGCATGTCGACTTTCAGTTGTCTTTGTCGCTATACTGGCGTCGTTCATGAACTGGCTTACGTTAGCTAGTGGTATATCAAACTGTCGATAAAAAGAGCAAAAAATTGAATCTAAACAAAGGAAAGGTATAGAGTGAGACATTGATGCCTTGAGAGAACTGTAGTGAGATATATCGAGAATATCTTTCACCTTAGTTATTATCTCCGGCATATCGATACTTTTAGATGATATTAACTCGCACATACCATACAACAATTGCAGATTGTTAAAAGAAGCATCTCTAGCAATATCATCAGCTGTTGTTTTTAGGAAGCCTTGCTCAAATTTAGAAATGGATAAATAATCGGCACGACCAGTATGTTCTATCCAATCAGAAACAATTTCCTTTGTCTCTCTAGTGATATAAAGTTTGATTCCTGTACGAATGAGGCCATGGCAAAAACCTGTGAGAGATAAATAAGTTAGAGAAAGTACATCAAGGACAACTGACTCTTTGATGATTTCGCCATCAGAATATAAATTTAAAGTTGAATTGCTTTTTTATCAAAAAGATAAAGAAACGAGCCTCGAATTAAATCGTTTTGGTGAGTTTGGTGTAATCGCATTAGGAGGGGGATAGTCTTCCCATTAATTTCGGCATCAATAATTTGTTTTTTTTGAGATATGGCGCCTATTTGGTTTAAAAGATCTTCAACATTTCCCTCTTCAAACCAAAGTTGGTAGAAACAATCAGAGCCAGGATTTGTGTCGTTACGGATATTAATCGATATCCGAAAAGCGCCCACGATAGGTGGCAGTCTCTCAATTACTTGATAGGTCGCCAATCCTACTTCAATTTTATCACCTACATGAGCATCCTTGAGACTCTTACCCAAAAGAGTATCAGTGC